>DATJYT010000210.1:0-6823 GCA_035499475.1 Xanthobacteraceae bacterium
ACGCTGCAAGGCTGGCTCGGCCGCGATGCGATCCTGGTGCTCGTTTTGATTATCGGCACCGGGCGCGCGTTCGAGGCGCCGACGCTGCATGCGATCGTGCCGGGCCTGGTGCCGCGAAGCCTGCTGCCGCGCGCCATCGCCGCCTCGGCGACTGCGCAGCAAACCGCCGTCATTTGCGGTCCCGCGCTCGGCGGCTTTCTTTATGTGCTCGGGCCGGCGATCGTCTATTTCCTTTGCACACTCATCTTCGTGACCGCGAGCATCCTCGTCAGTCTGGTCGGCGGCCGGCATCGCGCCGAGCAGAGCCGGCGCATGAGTTTCGAGACGCTGTTTGCCGGTTTTGCCTATATCCGCAAAAATCCGCTCATTCTGGGCGCAATCTCGCTCGATCTGTTCGTGGTGCTGCTCGGCGGCGTCACCGCGCTGCTGCCGATCTTCGCCCGCGATATTCTCGGCACCGGGCCCTGGGGGCTCGGGCTTTTGCGCGCGGCGCCCGCCGTCGGCGCGCTCTGCATGTCTGCGTTGCTTGCCAGGCACGCTATCGAGCGTCGCGCCGGTCTGCTCATGTTCAGCGCCGTGTGCGTGTTCGGCGTGGCCTCGGGCGTGTTTGCGCTGTCGACCGTCATGATGCTCTCGTTCGTCGCGCTTGCCGTCTACGGCGCCTGTGACGCCATCAGCGTGGTGATCCGGCAATCGCTGGTGCAGACGCGCACGCCTCACGACATGCTCGGCCGCGTCATGTCGGTCAATTCCATGTTCTCGGGCTCGTCGGGAACGCTCGGCGAGTTTCGCGCCGGCGCCATGGCGGATTGGCTCGGCGCCGTACCATCGGCGCTCATCGGCGGCGTCAGTATCGTTATCGTGGCGCTGCTCTGGATGCGGCTGTTTCCGAACCTGCGTCGCGTCGAGCGGCTCACCGCCGAACTGCCCGCGAGCGGTCAGCCTTGAGGCTGGCGACGGCCGGGTCTACGTTTACATCGCGTAAATGGCCGTCCAAGAACACAAGGATGTCCCGCGGGGAGGACCATGAGGAAAGCATTCGCATCAAGGGCGCCGTCACGGCGCAGCGTCGTCAAAGGCGCGGTCGCCGCCGTAGTCGCGGCGCCGGCGCTATTTCGCGTGCGGGCGGCCTACGCGAACTATCCCGATCGGCCGGTCAAGTTTGTCGTCGCCAACACGCCGGGCGGTCCCTCCGACATCGTCGCCCGCATCATCACTGCGGCGCTTGAGCAATCCACCGGCAAGACCTTCATCGTCGAGAACCGCGGCGGGGCGGGCGGCAATATCGGCATGGAATATGTCGCGCGGTCGGATCCCGACGGCTACACGATCCTGCTCGCCACCAACGCCTATTCGGTGAATTACGGCCTGTACAATCAGTTGCCCTACGATCCCTATAAGGACTTCGTCGGCGTCAGCGAGCTCGCGACATCGCCGAATACGTTCGTTGTCCGGTCCGAGCTGCCGGTAAAGACCATAAAGGACTTCGTTGCGCTCGCCCGCGGCAACCCCGAGAAATACAATTGCGCGACGCCGCCGATCGGCACCACGCCGCAGCTTCAGCTGGAAGTCCTGAAAATCCGCGAAAAGCTGCCTAAGCTCGAGGACGTGGTGTTCAAGGGCGGCGGCGACGCCATTGCGGCGCTGTTGGCAGGTACGGTGCAGCTCTCCTCCGGCTCATTGCCGCCGGCGGCGCCGCATATCAAGGCCGGGACAATGCGCTGCCTCGCCGTGACCGGGGATGCGCGGTGGCCGGGCATGCCGGACGTGCCGACCATGGAGGAGTCCGGCTACAAGGATTTTGTCTTTGCCACCGATACCGTGCTCCTCGCGCCGGCAAAGACGCCACCCGAGAACGTCAAATGGCTGGAGACAGAAACACTTAAAGTCCTGATCGAGCCGCAGATGAAGGACAAGCTTTATCAGGCCGGCTTCCTGGTACGGCCGAAGGGCGCGGCTGCCGCCTGGGCCCGGGTGACGAAAGAAATCGATTTGTTCAAGAGCGTCATTGAGCAGGCAGCAATCAAAAAGCTTTAGGCTCCGTCGCGCTTTAAGAGGTGTTTGGGGAACGCGCGCCAATTCGGCGAACTGCCGCGCTGCAGCGATAGTCGGCGCCGCCGATTGCTTCATTTTAGGAGCGGTGATACTTATCCACAGCAGTATTCAGTTGAGTTGTGGGAGGGGTTCATGAGTACGCTCTCCGACTTTTTCGCGCGCAAAGGCGGCGCATCCGAAAAGTCAGTCTCGGCGTTGCCCGGCGTCGAGCTCCATGGCGAGGCCAATGGCACCGCCAACGGTGGCGCAAACGGCGAAGCCAGGAAAGAGAGCCTGCCCGCTTCGGAGTCCTGGGCGGAAATCGGCCATCGGATCGGCGGCGACAACGAGGCCTTGCGCGCGCTGATGGTCGATATCGGCCGCCGCATCGAAGCGCTGGACGATCTCAGGGAAAAATTCGGTCAGATTGTCGATCCCATCGATCACTCGCTCCGCTCGCTCGAACGCGAGAAATTCGACAATATCGGCTTGCGCAACACGCTCGCCGAAGTCCGCACCGGCTACGATGTGCTGCGCAACGAGTTCAAGGAGCTGGGCAAGAAGCTCGCCGCCAGCGAGACCGAGGCCGAGCGGCTTCGCTACGAGCTCAACCAGGCGCAGGCGAGCGTCGGCACGCTCGAAACCACCAGGGTCGAGCTTACCAATGAGCTCGAACCGGCCCGCACGAAGCTTGCCGAGCTGGAGCAGCAGCTGGCGCGCGAGATCGCCGCCGCGCGCATCCTGAAGGACCACAGCGATGCACTCGCCGCCCATGGCGCGGCCGGCGACAAGCGGGTCGCGGAGCTCGAAGGCGAGCTCGGTTCGGTGCGCGAGCAGCTCGTCTTGCGCGAGAACGAGAACCGTTCACTGCAAAACTCGCTCGATCAGATCGTCGGCGAAAATTCGCGGATGTCGCGCCGTCTCGCCGAAAGCGACGTGGCGGCGGACAAGGCGCGACATCAGCATGAGCAGCTGAAGACGGCGCTCGCCGCCGCCGAGGCCGAGCGTGCCAAGCTGGCGGCGGCGATCGAAGAGGCCAACGAAAAACGCCAGACCGAGACCAACACGCTCAACACCCGGCTCGAAGCGACGTCGTCGCGAGCGCTCGCGGCGGAAAAATTGCTCGCCGAGGTGCGCCAAAGCCTGCTCGCGCGCACCGAGGAGAACAACGCCGCCGAGCGCAAGATGGCCGACGCCACAGTCGCGCGCAATGCGACCGACAAGAAGCTCGAATTGCTGCAAAGCTCACATCAGGTGAAGGAGCGGCAGATCCATGAGCTCGAACAGTTGCGCAACAAGCTCGTCGACCGCACCAATGCGCTGATGGCGACCGTCAAGGCGCGCGACACTGCGCTTCTGCGCGCCGAGGAACGGGTCGTTTTGCTCGGCGAGCGGGTCGCTCAACTCGAAGCTGCCACCGAGGCCAACATGGCCAAGCACCACGAAACCGTCGAGGACCTCAATACGCAGCTGCAGTGCGAGCGCATGGAACGCACCGTCGCCGAAGGCGCCTTAAAGAAGGCACGCAGCAGCTACGCGGACTTGCAGCGCGAGTTCGACGAACACGTGAGGCACAACGGCAGGCTTTCGGAACGTCCGAGGACGCACCTCAAATCCGTCGACACGTCGCCGGACCATTGAGGCATGATCCGGCTCGACCAGTCGGATCAAAAATCTATTGGGATTGCTGCCTGACCACCAGAACCGAGCAGGCTGCGTAGCGCACGACATGGCCGGCATTCGAGCCGAGAAAATAGGTGCGCACGCCGGTGCGGTGCGAGCTCATGACGATGAGGTCGGCTTTCATTGCCTTCGCCTCGTCGAGGATTTCGCGGTCGACGCCGCCTTGCCGCACCACGGTTGAAATGTGGTCGGCGCCGAGGCCGGTTTCCTTGGCGACGATGGCGATGGCTTCCTCGGCGGACGCGCGCTGCTGCGCCTCGAAGTCGGGCGGCACATATTCGGCAAGCATCACCGGCGTCATCGGCAGCACATTGATGAGGCGGACGCTGCCGTTCGATTCTCGCGCCATCATCAAGGCGGTCGCGATCGCCGGCTTGGCAAGCTCGACATCGGCAAGATCGATCGGCACCAGAATGCGTTTGTACATGGTCTACCCCCTGAATTTCAGTCCGTGGCCGCCTCTATCAGGCGCGGCGTGATGAAACGCTCCAGGCGTCCGGCGTGCGGATGCAGCATCGACCAGTCGTTGAATGGCAGATCAATGACGACAAGGCCCGCGGTCGGCAACTTTTCGGCGACGCGCTCGCGCGTCTCCACGTCTCCGGACGCGATCAATTCGATTGCCAGATCTTGCAGGCCGGGATTGTGGCCGACGACCAGCACGGCGCGTGCGGCGCGCTTTTCGCCGATCAGCGCCATGAGCTTTTCGGTGGCCGCGTTGTAGATGCGCTCCTCGTTGACGGCCTTCGGCGTCTTGGCGAAGGCCGTAGCAAGAAGGCTCCAGGTCTCCTGGGCGCGCTTGGCTGGGGACACCAGTGCGAGGTCGGGGATGAGATCGTGTTTCGCCATATAGGCGCCGATGGCGGGTGCGTCATCGCGGCCGCGCTTGGTCAATTTGCGGTCGCGGTCGCGCGCGCCGGGCTCGGCGCGTTCGGTCTTGGCGTGGCGCAGCAGCATGAGGCGACGCATCGTGGCAATGTCGCTTTCTGGACGAAGGGAGTCTAGCATGCGCGCCCTCAACGGCCGAGGGCGGTATTGGTGTTGTGATGGACGCAGGCGAGACCGCAGCCTATGGGGAAAGCTGGTACGCCGCCACGATGGCGGCAGTGTCGCCGCGCCCGCCACTGACTGTCGACCAGGACGTCGATGTTTGCGTGATCGGCGGCGGCCTCGCCGGCCTGACCGCCGCCCGCGAGATCGCCCGTTCGGGCTGGTCGGTCGTGCTGATCGAGGCCACGCGCATCGCCGCGGGGGCCTCCGGCCGCAATACCGGCTTCGTGCTCCCCGGTTTTGCCGCCGATGCCGATCGCCTGATCGCCCGCGTCGGCTTCGAGCGCGCGAAATCACTGTGGGCGTTGTCGCAGGCCGGACTCGACTACGTGCGCGATACCGCGCTCGCCCATGTCGGAACCGGCATCGATCCGCAGCCCGGCTGGCTTTACGTCTCGAAGGTCGACAATGGCGACGAGATGTTCGACTTCGTTCGCCTGCTGGGGGATCTCGGTTGCGATGTCGATATCTGGCCGACCGAGCGCGTGCGCGCGGTGCTGCGCAGCGAGCGCTACTTTCATGCCATCAACTACATGCAGGCGATCACTATTCATCCGGTGAATTACGCATTGTCGCTTGCCGCCGACGCCGAGCGCGACGGCGCCCGAATCTATGAGGATACGCCGGCGCTGTCGCTTGACCCTGCGGGCGTGCGCAAGCGCATTGTGACGCCCGCGGCGAAGCTGCGTGCCAATCACGTCGTGCTGTGCGGCAACGTGCAAATCGGCAGCGTGATGCCGCGGCTCGCCGCGACCCTCATTCCGATCACGACCTACTTGATCACGACTGCGCCGCTCGGTCCGCGCCTCGCCGAAGTGGTCGGCTATCGCGGCGGCATTAGCGATACCGACCGGTCGGACAACCACTACCGCATTGTCGGCGGCGACCGCCTGATGCTGTCTGGCCACTCCACGGTGTGGGCGCGCAATCCGCGCCGTTACATGAATGCACTGACGGCCGACGTCAAAAAGACTTATCCGCAGCTCGGCGATGTGACCGCCGACTATCTGTGGTCGGGCACGTTGGCGAACACCATCCACCGCATGCCGCAGATCGGCGAATTCGGGCCGGGCGTCTGGTTGGCGAGCGGCTTCGGCGGCCATGGCCTCAACACCACCGCGATGGCCGGCAATCTGATCGCCCGCGCCGTCGTCGAGGGCGATCAGACGTGGCAGCAATTTACGCCGTTCGAGCTGGTTTGGGCCGGCGGCTTTCTTGGACGCGTGGCCGTGCAGATTGGCTTATGGATCAAGCGCTATCGCGATGCGCTCCAGCAGCGCCGGGCGCGCAGTCGCGAAGTCGCCCAGCGCCGCGCCATCGAAGCGCAAGCGGTGCTCGAGGCGCCGCGCGCCGAAGCAGATGCGGCTGAAGTCTACGCCACCGACGTGTCGCCGGATGATCTGCGGACGCATCACAGGCCAGTCGCCGATAAGCGGGCGCAGGACGTGCCGCCGCAACTGACCTCGACATCAGATGAAGTTCAGCCCGGTCCTGAAACGCTGGCTCCCGCCGGCGCGGACGAAGCGCCGACGGAGCCGATGCTGCGCATCCGCAATAAGCGCGCGCGGCGCGGCCGGCGTCGTGAAGATGCGAAGGCATAGTCGCGGCGTCCTGCTCGGCGGGGTAAGATTTTGCTAAGGGCATTTGTGGCCAAATCGAACAAATCGGCAACACAATTGGAAAAATCGCACCGCGGCACCGTGCGGCCTCACCGCATGCACATTCTTGCCCTATGATCCACTATGGGCCTCGCTGGAATCGGGGCGAGGTTGGGGGTGGCGTGGTTATGGTGCCGTCGGCTCGGCGTTTTGCCTTTGCGTTCGTCTGCGGATTCGTGCCGGGGTTGGCCGGTGCTGCGGATCTTCCGCAGCCGGTATCGTCCCCGGCCGCGGCGCCGGCCGCTTATGCGCCGCCCACTGCGGACTGGACCGTGACCATCGGCGCTGAGCCGCGCATCGTTCCGGCCTATCCGGGCGCAAGCGTCAGCAGGGGCGGGTTTGCTGCGCTGCCCCTCTTCAGCATCCGCAAAGCGGGAACGCCGCCGGATTTTTTTGGT
>DATJYT010000211.1:0-7830 GCA_035499475.1 Xanthobacteraceae bacterium
CCGACGTGAAAGCGCGCCTCGCCACCCTCGGCTTCGAGGGCATCGGCTCGACGCCGGACTACTTCGCCAAGTACATCGTGAGCGAGATGGCGAAGTACGGCAAGATCATTCATGATGCGAACATCAAAGTCGAATAGCCCATAAATGGTGCGCTCACGGCTCCATGGTGATGCCGAGTTCGCGCACCACGCGGCCGAACTTTTCGCGTTCGCTGGCGAGGAACGCGCTCACGTCCTGAGTGTCGCTCGGCTCGACGCCTTGTGCTGCGAGCAGCGCGCGCACCTGCGGGTCGGCAAGCGCCTGGAGGGTTGCCGGTTTCAGCGTGCCGATGATATCGGCCGCTGTGCCTTTCGGCGCGACCAGCACGTTCCAGCTCGCTAGATCGAAGTCCTTGACACCGGCTTCCGCGAAGGTCGGAACGTCAGGCAGCGCCGACGAGCGCTTGATTCCGGTGACCGCATAGGCCTTCACCGAGCCAGAATCGATCGCCGCTTTCGCGGCGGCGACGCCGGCATAGAACATGTCGATATGGCCGCCGATTACGTCGGTGACGGATTGCGCGCCTCCCCGGTAGGGAACGTGGGTTGTCTTGAGACCGTAAAGCCGGTTCAGCCACGAGCCCATGATGTGCGAGGGGCTGCCGATGCTGCCGCCAAAGGTGTATTTGCCGGGCGATTGCTTGATTTCCGCGATCAAATCTTGAAGCGTATTGGCTTGCACGGTCTTCGCCGCAATCAGCACGACCGGCACGATGCCGGTCACCGCAATCGGCGCGAAGTCGTCGATTGAATATTTCGCTTCCTTGGAAATCTGCGGCACCACGACCATTTCGGAGGTGTAGCCGACATAAACCGTATAGCCGTCGGGCGCGGCGTGCGCTGCGTAGGTCGCGCCGACGATGCCGCTGGCGCCGGGCTTGTTGAGCACGACGACCGGTTTGCCGAAGCGATCCTGCATCTTCTGCGCGATCGCGCGGGCCACCAGATCGGTCGACCCGCCGGCGCCGTAAGACACCACGATCTCGATGGTGCGATCGGGATAGCCCGCCTCCGCGGCACACAGCACCGTTGAAGCAGCGATCACGAGACCGACGATGCCGGCAAGGCTGAGCCGGCGACGCATGTCCACCGCTTTACATCCGTGTCACGCGCGCGTGCAGCAGCGCCGACCGGCCGCCGCGGACTTCCTTGAGGCAGCGCGCAATAGCGGCCGGTACGTCGGCGGGATCGCTGATCTCCTCGCCGTAAGCGCCGAACGCCTCGCCGACTTTGGTGAACGCGACCTTGGGCGCAAGCTGCGATTCGAATTCGCTCGCGGCCTTGGCCTCGCCCTCCGGAAAGACGCGCAACGTCGACTGTTTCACCGCGTTCCAGCCGGTATTGTCCATCACGATAGAGAAGATCGGCAGCTTATATTGCTGCGAGACAGCGAATACCGAGCTCGGATTGCCGAAATAGAAGCCGCCGTCGCCGGAAATCTGCACCATCAGGCGCTCAGGCGCGGCGAGCTTGGCGCCGAGCGCCATGCCACCGGACCAGCCGAGGCCGCCGCCGCCTGAGCGCATCGTGGTGTTGGGCTTCTTGCGCGGAATCTGCATCAGCACCGCGCCCGCATTGGTGACGCCCTCGTTGAAAATGATGGCGTCGTCGTCGAGAACTTTGCCGAGTTCCGCCATCAGGTAATGCGGATTGATCGCGCCCGGTTTGCCCTTGTCGGCGGCAAGCTTGGCAGCACGCTCGAGGCGCTCGCTGCGCAATGCCTTGATACGCTCGAGCCGCGCCGCGGCCGCAGCCTTAAAGCGCGGCGTCGCCTTGGCTTTGAGGTCTTCGAGAATCTGTTCGAGGATGCGGCCGCTATCGCCCTGCATGCGCAGATTGCCGGGGAAGGTCCACATCGGCGAGCCGGGCTTGAGCGTATCGATGTCGATATGCGCCCAGAACGACTTTTCGTGCGTCTGCACGTCGCTCGGGAACCACGGCACGTCGACGTCGACCAGCATGCCGACATCGGCATTCGGCACCGCCTTGTCGGGCGCGAAGCCGACGAAGCAGGGGCTCGCATGCGAGATGTTGTTGGTCATGTTGGCTTCATAGATCGCGATGCCGGCGAATTGCGCCAACGCATCAATTGCCTCCGACGCATGCGCGTTGCGTCCGGCATAGCCGGTAATCAGGACCGGATTGTCGGCGGTCAGCAGCTTGTCGGCGAGCGCGGCGACAAGTTTCGGATCGGCGCCGCCGCCGGAAGTGGCCGCGAATTGATCGGCCGAGTAGCGGCGGATTTCGTCGGTGCTCCAATGTTGCGTCAGCGTCTCGCGCTGCATCATCAGATAGACCGGGCCGCGCGGCTCGCTTTGCATGATCGAAAAAGCGCGCCGCAGCGCCTCCTTGACGACGACGCCCGAAGGCAATGTCCATTCCCATTTCAGATAAGGCCGCACCAGACTCGCCTGGTCGAACGGCTCCTGCACGAAATGCACGTAGGTGTCGCGCGAGCCGACCAGTTCGTCATTGGCCGTGTAGGGCGCCTTTCCGGCCATCAGCAGCACCGGTAGGCGGCTGCGATAGAGGTTGTGCATGGCGTTCGCGGTGTTGGCGGTGCCAACATCGACATGGACCAGCACGCCTTGGCCGCGGCCGGTGATGAATGCGTAACCCCCCGCCATGTGAGCGGCCGTGTTCTCGTGCGGGCAGCGCACGACATCGGGCATCGCATCGCCGCGCTTACGGCGATGCGCCATCTCGTTGATGATCGGGGCGTGATCGGTCCCGAAATTGCAGAACAGATAGTCGATGCCGAGCTCATTCAGTCCTTCGAGGAAGTAATAGGCGGTGGCGAAATCGGGAGTATTGGTCTTGCGGGCGGCTGACGTTTCCATGATGCGGCTACTCTTTTCTAGGTTCTATACGGAGGGCTTATTTGCTTTGGTCATCGCGAGCGAAGCGAAGCAATCCATAGTTTCGGAACGAACTTCGGATTGATTCCTCGCTTCCTCTCGCGGTGACGGCTCATGCGACCTTGCGTTCGACGGCGAGGCCGTCGAGGTGAGCCAGGACTTCCTCGATATGCAGCACGTCGGCATATTTGTGATGCAGATCGAATAGGTTGACTTTGTGACTGATGGCCGAGCGGTCGTAAGTGCACTCTTCAACCACCACATTGTGGAAGCCATAGGAATAGGCGTCGACCGTCGAGGCGCGTACGCAGCCCGATGTGCTCTCGCCGCAGATGATGAGCGAATTGATCCGCTTCTGCTGGAGGTGAGCGATCAGCGGCGTACCGAAGAATCCCGACGCGCGTTCCTTGTAGATGACAAGCTCGTCCGGCTGCGGCGCAAGCTCGGCCTTGATGTCGTAAATGTCATCGCGCTCCCGCGCCATGTTGCGGTTGGTCGAATGGACGCCGCCGGTGTCGACGTGGCGCGTGGTGTAGATGACCGGCACGCCGGCGCGGCGCGCCGCGGCGAACAGCTTTTGGGTCGGCACCAGCGCCTTCCAGGCATTCTCTCCGCAAGAGCCGGAGAATTCGCGATCGACCTCCCGCACCGGGCGGTTCCCGCCCTGATAGGCCTTGTTATAGAGATCGATGGCGAGAACCGCGGGATTGTCGCCGACATAAGTCTTGCGCCGATAGGCCTGGTAGATCTCGACCGTATCGGCATCGATCAGATCCTTCCAGCAATGATCTTCGAAGTCGCGCGCCATAATGGTTCCTGCTTCTGCTCGGATTTCGAGTTCCGCTTATAGCACCCCTTTTTGCCGTCGTCCGCCAATGGAACCTGCGGCAAAAGAAGAGCGGATGGAACAAACATTTCCGCACAACTTCCCCGAAGTCCTGCCATAATGTGGCGCCAGGGTCGGGATGATTGATGGGGAAGGGTCGGTCCATGAAATGGCAGGCAGGCTTTGCCGGCGCGCTGGCGTCGGCCGCTGTAATCTTCGTGCTGTCGGCAATCACATGTTCGGTCGCCTCCGCGGAAGTCCGCATCGTTAAGGATCCGGGCGGCGAGGTATCGTCCTACATCCGCAAGTTTGAGGCGGTGCGCGATTCAGGGGACGAAATCGTCATCGACGGCCCCTGCCTTTCCGCGTGCACGCTGCTGACTGGTATCGTGCCGCGCGACCATGTCTGCGTGACAAGCCGCGCCGTGCTCGGCTTTCATGCCGCCTCCTATTACGATGACGCTTCGCGGTCGCTGGTGCCGACGCGTGAGGGCAGCGCTTTGGTGATGCGGCTCTATCCGGCGCCGATCCGGGCCTGGATCGGGCGACACGGCGGTCTGACACCCCGGCTCATCATGCTGCGCGGTCACGAACTCACGGCGCTCTATCACACCTGCCAGTAGGGCCGTTCCGATAAGGCTACCGCGACCGTTTTGCCGCGGCGCGGGCTCCGCCGCGGGCAGTTGTCGCTTGGCTGGTTCCGGCTTATTTAACGCGTGCCAGGAACTTGACCGATGCCCGAAATCCTCGCACCGCGCCCGATGTCGCGGCCGCTCATCGCGGCCGGGCTGGCAGTTGCGCTCTTGCTCGCCGGCACGGTCTTACTCTGGGCACATTACGGGGCGACGGTTTTTTTCGAGACGATCCGCGCCGGCTTTGCGGCGTGCTTCGGCTGAGCGGAGATGATTGTGAGCCCGAAAGCCTCTCGCGTCGCCTTGGTGCTTGGCGCGTTTCTCGCTGGTCTGCTGCTGTTCTTCGGCGTTATCGTGGTGGTGACCGGGATAGCACCGTCGCCGATCGGCCAGGCGGTTGCCGCCGTCGGAGGTCCATTTCACCTTGAGGATCAGAACGGCAAGCCGGTCAGCGACCAGGACATGAAAGGCCGCCCATTCCTGGTGTTTTTCGGCTTCACTCATTGCCCCGACGTCTGTCCGACCACCTTGTTCGACCTCTCGCAGGTCTTGCAGAAGCTCGGGCCGGATGCGGATCGCACCGGCGCTCTATTCATCACGGTCGATCCGGAGCGCGATACGCCCGCGGTGCTGAAGGACTATCTGTCGAATTTCGATCCGCACCTGCGCGGCCTGACCGGCGATCAGGCGTCCATCAACGCGGCCATCAAGGCCTATCGGGTCTACGCCAAGAAGGTTCCGCTCGATAACGGCGACTACACCATGGACCATACCGCCGTGGTCTATCTCATGGACAAGGACGGCCATTTCGTCGCGCCGTTCAGCCTGAAGCGGACGCCCGAAGCGGCGGCAGCGGATTTGCGTCGCTATCTCTGAAACGCCGGCAGGTTCGCGCGCCGTTCAGGCGTGCCACCACAGCACGACGCCGCGAAAGAGATAGACGATGCTGACCGCGAAGATGATCGCGCGCGTCCACTGCCGAAAACCGTGATCGGTCATGCGCTCGATCACGAAGGGCGCCAGCGACGTCGCGGCGATCGAGAGTGCGATGGCTGGAGCAAGCGTCCACTTCGGCACCTGCGCCAGCCCGGTCAGCGAGCCGAAATAGGTGGCCCGCACGACGTGACTGAGGGACTGCACAATGGCCTTGGTGGCATTCGTCGTCTTGCGGTCAAGCATGCTCTTCTGAAAGAAGATGTCGAGAAACAGCCCGCCGACGCCGGCCAGCACCTGCACGATCGTCGTCAGCACGCCGGTGACGAACGGCACGCCGCGCCACTCGATGTTCGGCCGCCACGTTTTCGGTAGCGCCTCGATCACGAACGGCATCATGCCAAGGCTCAGATATACCATCATCTTGTTCGGCACGAACTTGATCGAATACATCGCCACGAACGAGATCGCGGCGCCGCCAAGATATTTGAAGAAGATCGGCCACCGCACGTATTGGCGCCATTGGAACGCCCGCCAGCCGTTGGCGCAGAGCTGGATGATCGAGAATAGGATCATGCCGCTCGGTACGTCGAAATAGTTGAGCAGCACGCCGAGCAGGATGAGCCCGCCGGCCATGCCGAAGACGCCGGAGATGAAGGACGATACGAGGATGGCGAATGCGATGATGACGTAGGAGGCGAAGGTCATGCAGTTGAGTTGATTACGCCGATCGCGCCAGCGCGCCATCGATCATGTCGACGGTATTTTTTATGCCATAGGCCGCCACGAAAGAACCGAAACGCGGACCTTTCTCCTGGCCCAGCAGCACCTGATAAAGCATGTTGAACCACTCGAGCGAGACGCCGGGCTTGCCGTCCTTGCTCTTGATCTTACCGCTCTTGTCGAGAAACGGTTCGCGGCGGCCGACTTCGTAGACGATGTCCTGGATCGTCTGCGCCGGAGCGTCAGGTGCAATCTGCGACAGCGCGTCGCGCAAGTCCGAAAGCGCGGCGCGCTCGGCTGCGTTCGGCTCGCGGAATTTTTTTGCCGGCAGCACGAAATCGCGGAAATAGTGAATGGCGTATTCGACGAGCGCAGCGAGATGCGGATGGGTTTGCGGCGTGACGCCCGGTCGGTAACGGCCGATGAAGCCCCATAGCGTGTCCGCATTCTCCGCGTTCGACGCGGTGACAAGCGAGAGCAGCATCGCGAACGGGATCGGATTGTCCGGCTTGGGCGGTGCGCCATTATGGATGTGCCAGACCGGATTGCCGAGCCGCTCTTTCGGCGCCTGGCGCTCATAGGCATCAAGATATTGCATGTATTCGTCGACGTGGCGCGGGATGACGTCGAAATAAAGCCGCTTCGCCGCCTTCGGCTCGCGATACATGAAGAGCGACAAACTCTCGGGGCTGGCATAGCGCAGCCATTCGTCGATGGTGAGTCCGTTGCCCTTGGACTTCGAGATTTTCTGCCCGTTCTCGTCGAGAAAGAGCTCGTAGTTGAATCCCTCGGGCGGCAGGCCGCCGAGTGCACGGCAAATCTGGCCCGACAGCTTGACCGAATCGATCAAGTCTTTCCCGGCCATCTCGTAATCAACTCCGAGCGCGACCCATCGCATCGCCCAATCGGGCTTCCATTGCAGCTTGCAGCGGCCGCCGGTGACCAGCGTCGTGATGCGCTCGCCATTATCGGGATCATCATAGGTGATGGTGCCGGCCTTGGCGTTGTGGGCGACGACCGGGACTTGCAGCACGATGCCGCTGCGCGGCGAGATCGGCAGGAACGGCGAATAGGTTTCGGCGCGTTCCTCGCGCAGCGACGGCAGCATGATGGTCATGACCGCGTCGAAGTGCTCCAGCACCTTCAAGAGCGCAGCATCGAACCGTCCCGACGTGTAGCAGGCGGTCGAGGACATGAATTCGTAATCGAAGCCGAATTGATCGAGGAAGGCGCGCAGCCGCGCATTGTTATGCGCAGCAAAGCTGTTGTGGGTGCCGAACGGGTCGGGCACCCGGGTCAGGGGTTTGCCGAGATGCTGCGCCACCAGCTCTTTGTTGGGGATGTTGTCCGGAACCTTGCGCAATCCGTCCATGTCGTCGGAGAACGCGATCAGCCGGGTCTTTATCCTGTCGTCGGTGAGCACCCGAAAGGCGTGGCGCACCATGGTGGTGCGCGCCACTTCGCCAAACGTGCCGATATGCGGCAATCCCGAAGGCCCATAGCCAGTTTCAAAGATCACCTCGTCCTTCGGACGTCTCTTCAGCCGCGCGACGATCTTGCGCGCTTCTTCGAACGGCCAGGCGCGCGACTGCTCGGCAATTTCGCGAAGATCGGTCGGGCTTGCGACAGCGGCGTTTGAAATCATGACCGTGCTTGCCTTATCGCTGACGCCTCAAAATGGACTGATCGGGAAATAGCGCAGCCACAGATCAGTGTAGGTGCCTTTCTCCCATTGCCTAAACAGCGCCCAGTTCAAGGCCTGCCGCAATAGATCGTTGCCGCGTTTCACCGCGATGCCAACGCCCTCGCCAAAAAAGCGG
>DATJYT010000212.1:0-13126 GCA_035499475.1 Xanthobacteraceae bacterium
GGGACAGCTCGATCCCGACCTCGGCTTCGCCGTCCTCGATGAGGCGCTGGACTTCGCTCACCGTCTTTCGCGGCACGATGATGCCGGGCATGCCGGCTGCGCCTTTTGGCAAGTCGAGCTCCATCTGCGCCAGGCGATGGCCGTCGGTCGCGACCGCGCGAAGCGTCTGCGCTTTCGCGCTGCCGGCGGCATGGAGATAGATGCCGTTGAGGTAGTAGCGGGTTTCCTCGGTCGAGATGGCGAACTGCGTCTTGTCGATGAGTCGCTTGAGATCGGCGGCCTTGAGCGAAAACTTGTGCGTCATTTCGCCGGGAGCCAGATCGGGAAAATCGCTTTCCGGCAAAGTCTGCAAGGTGAACCGTGAGCGCCCGGCGCGGATGGCTAGTGCGGCGCGGTCGCCGGAGGATTCCAGGACGATTTGCGCGCCCTCCGGCAGCTTGCGCACAATGTCGAAGAACATATGGGCGGGCACCGTTGTCGATCCGCCCGGCCCGACCTCGGCCGCGATGGTGTCGGTCACTTCGACGTCGAGGTCGGTCGCCTTGAGGCTGAGCTTCGACCGATCGGCGCGGATCAGTACGTTGGCCAGAATCGGGATGGTATTGCGGCGTTCGACCACGCGGTGCGTGTGACCCAGCGACCTGAGTAGCTCCGAGCGCTCTACGGTGACCTTCATCGCAAATCCGTCCCTAGGGCGGCTAACAAGCAACGGGCGGCAAAAGTGGCGCGGCAGACGGCCCAGTGCAAGGCCGGCCCTCAGATCGGGTGGCCTTTTCCCTTAATTTCACAGTCTTGGCCGAGCATTGCCTCAGTCCTGAAGTTGGCGCTTGAGCGCCTCGATCTCCTCGGCAAAGGCGCTGTCGTTGCCGGCGAGCGCCTCGATTTTGCGCACCGCGTGGAGGACCGTGGTATGGTCGCGGCCACCGAAGCGTCGGCCGATCTCAGGCAGCGAGCGCAGTGTCAGCACCTTGGCCAGGTACATGGCGACCTGGCGCGGCCGGACCACGTTGGCGGTGCGCCTCGACGACAACAGGTCGGCGCGGCTGACATTGTACTGGCGTGCCACGACCCTCTGGATGTCTTCGATACGAACGCGCTTGAGCTCGGCTGGGCGGATCAGGTCGCGCATTTCCCGCTCCGCCATCTCCAGCGTCACGGGCTGGCCGGTGAGCTTGCTATGGGCGAGCAGCCGATTCACCGCCCCCTCAAGATCGCGGCCGTTGTGCGTCACCGATTTGGCAATGAACTGGAGGACCGGTGCCGGGACTTCGAAGCCTGGATGATGGGCGCGGGCGGCGCCGATGCGGCTCTTGAGAATCTCGAGTCGCAGCTCTTCGCCGAGCGAGCCGATCTCTACGACGAGACCGCCGGCGAGGCGCGAACGGACGCGGTCGTCAAGACTCTCCAGATCCGCGGGCGGGCGGTCGCTGGCGATCACAACCTGCCTGCCGGCGTCGATGAGCGCGTTGAGCGTATGACAGAACTCGGCCTGGGTGGTGCGGCCCTGCAGGAACTGCAGATCGTCGATGACGAGAACGTCGATCGTCCGCAGCGCTTCCTTGAAAGCAAGAGTGGTTTGCGTCTTCAGCGCCGACACGAAGCCGTACATGAATCGCTCGGCCGTCAAATAAAGCACCTTGCGGTCGCCTTTGTTGCCGGCCCAGGTGATCGCTTGCAGCAAATGCGTTTTGCCGAGCCCGACCGCCGCATGGACGTAGAGCGGATTGAACATTAACTGCTCGCCGCGCCGGCTGGTCGCGACTTGGCTTGCCGCGGCGTGCGCGAGCGTATTCGATCGCCCGACAATGAAAGTCTCGAATGCAAGGCGCGGATCAAGCGGTGAGCCGCCGAGCGCCTCGTGTACCGTCATGAACGGCACGCTGGAGCGCCCATCGCCGTCTGCCGCGAATGCGCGCGCATCACGCGACAGCATCTGCGGCTCCGACAGCCGCGGCTTGGTGACCGCGGGACGAATGGCCGCAGACCGGACGCTCAGTTCGAGCCGGGTGACGGCGGGCTCCTCAGCCTGCCATTTGGCGAGGACGCGTTCGCTGTAATGGGATTGTATCCAGTTCCGCAGGAAGCGTGTCGGCACCGAAAGCCGTATCGCTCCTTCGTCGGCGCCCTCAAGCTCCATCCGTCCGAACCAACTATTGAAAACGTCCTCGCCGAGTTCCGAACGCAATTGGGTTTTGACCCGTTGCCAGCGCTCCTGATCCATGCCCGTCATTATTGGCCTGCTGTTTTCTTCGGAGAGAAGTTCGACCGGGCAACGGAGCGAGGCTCGCCATGCCCGGCATTGGGGAGACGCAACGCACTGAAGGAAAAGTTGTGATGGCGGACGAAAAAAGCCGGCACCACTAATGGCAGAAGGCTCAGCCGCTGGGAGTGAATATCGAACCGCCGCGACGACCCGTCCCGGCCGCAGTAGGGACCGGCACGCTGCCCCATGCAGCGGTCCATATGCGCAATATGGCGTCAGCAGGCCAGGATGCTTCGAGGAAACATTTTCTGCCTGCCGCAACTCTTTGGTGACTCGTCGTCGTCATGCCCCACCCTCCATCGCTCCCAGTCTCGATGGCTATCATTGAGAACCGCGCTGATTTCAACGTTGCTCCCGCGGACCGTCAGATTTGCTACCTGTACGCTTCCGCCTGCACTGCACGCTTCATAAACGGACATTCTCGCCCAACACTTTTGACAATTCCGAAGCCGGAATCGCCCTCATTCAGGCACAGCTCTTCCGCACTCATTCTTTGATGAGTTACCGTTCAACCCGTTTTTGAAGACCTCCGGAAACCGAAGGGAATTAAAAGCTAGCATGAGGTTTTGCGCAGGCAACCGCAAAAAAACCTCGCCAACATTGGACTTTCACCGCGACGCTCGAAACGGCGCGCACCGTAGGCTCGCGCAAATCATTGACTCATTAAGGCGTTTTACAATTATGTGACACGCGGTCCGTGCCTGCATTTGGCCAAATTGTGGACCGGAGCAAACAAAATCCGGCGCAACGGGATCATCTTCGACTCAAAGCCCAAGTCTTCTTATGTCCAATAAGTCTTTCATTGCGCATGAATTATTCTGCGCAAGATTCGTGGGTAACCCTCGCATCAACCGACGCGGAGCAAACAAAACCCGTGCGAGGTTCCTAACATGCGGCAGCGACACGGATTTTTGCGACTTCCCGTGACAATTCTGCAACAGACTGGTGTCAATCCCCGGCGCAAATGAAAGCGCGGTCGCGCCCACGGTCGGCGCGGCATCGTGCGATGCGTTGGTGTTGGAGATTCTTCGGCCCGGCTCCGGATTCCTGCGCGGGCTTCAAGTCCCGCGCCGGTTATTTTCCGAGCTTGGCGATCCGATGAGCAAGCCGCGATACTTTGCGGCGGGCCGCGTTGCGGTGCACGATGCCCTTCTGCGCGGCGCGGATGATCGCCGGTTCAGCCTTGGCCATGGCGGCAACGGCCGCGGTGCGATCGCCAGCCGAAATCGCTTCCTCGACGAGCCGCATTGCCGAACGCACGCGGGTCCGGCGCGACTTGTTGATGACGGTGCGGCGCGCAATCTGACGCGCGGCTTTTCTTGCGGATTTTGTATTAGCCATGGCTTTCCGAACGAGAACCCGTTGAACGAATACTGTCGTGAATGAGGGCGAGCGCGGCAGGAGCCTGCTCGCGCGGCGCTTATAGGGGGGTGGGGCGTTGTCGTCAACGCCGATAAGCCGGCTAACCGGCCTTGATCGCGAGGTCGGTGTCACAAAACCCGACTGGGCAGGGATTTCTAGGCCACCTGCTTGGCGCGCACGGCGTCATAGCCGGATACCGCGGCGGCGAGGTCGCCCGCCGGGAAGGCCGAGAGCGGCGGCGCAAGTCGCGCCCACTGCGGATCGTCGTGAATGTGTGCAAGCAGCGCCTTGACGCCGGCGACCAGCGGCTTGCCGTCGAACAGGTTCCGGATCGCGACCGCCTGGGCCAGCGCCGCGGTATCGCCTGAGCGATAGGCGCGGGCGCACAGGTCGGCGTTGAGATTGGCCGTCGCCGAGATGCAGCCGGCGAAGGGGCCGGAGCGGGCCTGCGGCAGCGCCGCTTCGGTCGAGGGAAATACCGCGAAGCGAGGTGCGATGGCTGCGGCCTCACGTGCGAAGGCCATGTCGCCGGAGGAATCCTTGAGGCCGATGATACGATCACCAAAGCTGCCGAGCAGGCGCCGGATCAGCGCCACATGCCAGGGCAAGCCCGACTGGGCAGGGAAATGATAGAGATAGATCGGGATCGGACGCGCCGCGGTGGCGCTGACGATTGCATCCAGGCCTGCCACCAAGCCGTCGTCATGCACGCCCTTGTAGTAAAATGGCGGTAAGACCAGCGCACCGGCGAAGCCGAGCTCGGCGGCATGTCGGGTGAGCGCGACGGCATCGGCAAGCGCAGCGGCGCCGGTGCCGACCATCATTCGGTCGAGCGGCAAACCACTCTGTGCGTAAGCACTCATCACCCGGCGACGTTGTTCGAGCGAAAATGAAGTCGCCTCCCCGGTCGTGCCGAGCACATTGAGGCCGTCACAGCCGTTGGCCAGGAGAAAACGGGCCAGCGCAATCGAACGGGCCGTGTCGGGTTCGCCCGTTTCATCGACCGCGGTCGCGATGGCGGCGATTACGCCGTGAAGCGCTTTGGGCGCCGTCATAGGTGAATGTCCTCCTGGGTCGGCGTATGTCGTGGAAAAACTTGGCTGAACGACGATCTAAGAAATTTCTAGTCCCGCTGCGATGGCGGTGCAACTCGATGGCGCGAGAGTTGTTTGTTTGAATGTCTCCCGTGCGTTGAACCAATTTGGAGCGCGGTCATACAAACCGGAAACAGGGCGCCCGGCCCGCAGGCCGGTACTGGCCATATGACTGCAAGCTCAGACAGGATGACGCGTGAGCCCCAATCCGATAAGCCCCGCACGGTCCTCATCTTTTCGCGGTGTTTGGCCGGTGTCGCTGCTCATCTTGGGACTGGGTCTGAGCGCGGCGTGGGCTGGCTTCTTGGGCTACAAGGTCGTGGCCTGCGTTTTCAGCTTGTTTTAGGGCAAGGCCGGCCCTCGCGGTAGGACAGCGCAAAGTTTGTCAGGTGCGGGCTCACACGGAAGAAGCCTGAGCGATCCTGTTCGACATTCGGCTCATCGCGAGGAAGCTTCTCACCTAGGCGTCCCATGTGGGCGCCCGCAGCAACTAGCAATCCTGGGTCACCGCGCCCAACAACGATGGTCAATCGGCGGTGCTGGCACCGCGCAGATCACGGAACACTTCGCGCCGATCTGTCGACAGCGAAACCGCGGCCAAGGCGGAGCCGATCAGATAGCTCATCTCCACCGTGACAATCAGCGCCAGCGCCAGCCAGAACATCGACGACCAAGTTCCCGTCGACTTGAACACCGCTACCTCGACGATCGCGAGGGCGATGAGAGGAATCAGAATTTTCACACGGAACCAGAGACCACAGAGCGCGCCAAGCAAGCCGTTCAATACGACCATCAGCGACATGACCATCGTCGTCCCCCTTTGTGTTTCTAATTCAGACGAGAGCTCCCCTCCACTCTTATACGAACAACCTAACGCTAAACTAAGGCAATGAGTTCCCCTTAAAACGAAATTAAATTCTGACGTAGCGGGATGACCCGTCCCGCAAAATTGACACAAAGGTGAATTACCGACCGCCGCGCGGGATGGAGCTTCTGGCGCTCAAGCGACGAATATCTCAAAGCGCGCCTCTGCGGAATTCCAAGGCGCGTTTAAGCTCTTACCGCACTGCAATCGTTGAAAGCCGACGATTTCGGACGCGATTTTGGATCCTTCGCAAAATGCCGGAGTGATTCGCGCTGTATTTCGTATTGCCCAATATTTTCGCACATCGGCTCGCATCGTCGGTCCGGTCCCTTCGGAAGTGTGATCGCTTCCGACGCGCCATCGGTAGGAGGATCGAAGCGGGCCGCCGCGCCGAATCCTGGCGGTTAATTTAATGTTTAGATCGCGATGGCAGCATTTCGCCTAGGCGTGCGCACGATCCAAGGATCCGTCCGCATTCGTTTGATTTGGAGTAGAAGCGGGTTCTTGCAAACGATCATGCCCTGCCGGGGCGGCTATTTATGATGCGATTCGAACTCATTTGGATCGCGACTTAGGAGACACCGGCGGCCGTCATTCCCGGACGACGTATGCCAGCAGTCGGATCGCAAGTTCTGTCCGCGACAAAAGTAAAGCAAATCATGAGCAACAGTCGAACGCCTGTCCGTTTGCAACATCACAAGCCCCGCCCGCGGCGGAGATACTGGGCAGTCCTCATCGGCTTCGTTTGTCTGCTCGCGGTGACCATCCTGCCGGCAATATATGTCAATTATCCGATAGCGGGGCTCAACCAGCCTTCTTCAGAGGGGGAAATACAGACAGTCAATTCCGGGGAAGCGGGCACCGGGACTGTCGTGGTGCAAACACCCAAGGAGAGCTGCACGCTGATGAAGTTCGACAATCGCACCGGCCGGACTATCGAAAGCGCAAGACATTGCGAGAAGACGACGGTACTCGACGCCAAAGGCGTTCCAGTGCCCGAAGGTACGATTCATCGGCTCGACTCAATCAGCAAGTCGTTTTTGGGGGACAAACACTGAGCCGATCCGCTCGATCAGCTGTGTAACGTTGGCCTTGAGCCAAGGCCGTGCATTCGGCGCGCGATTTGAATAACGCGGAGCGGAGCGAGTTCAGTCAGGCTTGGCGCCTGAGAACTTCACCACCTTGGCCCATTTCTCGGTCTCGTCGGCAATGAGCCTGCCGAACGCCGCGGGCGACAGCGGGAGCACCATTCCGCCCAGCTCTGCGAGGCGCGCTTTTGCCTTCGGATCGGCCAAGACGTCGTTGGTTTCCCGGTTCAGCTTCTCGATAACATCAGCGGGCGTTTTTGCCGGCGCTCCAAGGCCGAACCAGCCGCTGACTTCATAGCCCGGTACGGTATCGCCAACGGTCGGCACGTCGGGCAGCGCATCCAAACGTGTTGCCGTCGTGACGGCCAACGCCCGCAGCTTGCCCGCCTTGATGTATTCTATCGACGATGGAATGGAATCGAACATGACCTGGGCGCGACCGGCCATCAGATCCGTCAGAGCCGGTGCCGAACCACGATAGGGAACGTGCAACATATCGATGCCGGTCATCAGCTTGAACAGTTCGCCCGACATATGAATCCCGGTTCCGGTTCCTGCCGATGCAAAATTGACTTTGCCCGGATTGCTTTTCGCATAGGCGATGAACTCGGTGACCGTCCTGGCCGGCACGTCGGGATTGACCTCCATCACATACGGCACGCGAACAATGCCGGCCACCGCGGCCATGTCGTGGACGAAATCGAACGGCAAATTCTGGTAGAGCGTGGCGTTGATGGCGTTCGACACGTTGGCCATGAAGAGCGTGTAGCCATCCGGAGGCGCGTGGACGACGACCTCGGCGGCAACGTTGCTCGAGGCGCCGGGCCGGTTTTCGACGACGACGGGTTGCCCCAGCTTCTCCGACAGCCATTGCGACATCAGGCGTCCCAGAATGTCGTTCGGACCGCCGGGAGGGAAGCCTACGATCAATCGGATCGACCGCGTCGGGTAAGTCTGCCCGCGTGCAACGCGCGACAGGGCGGGGAGCGCGGCCGCTCCCGCCGCCAGGTGAAGAAATCTTCTACGGGGAAATTTCATTCGGTTGCCTCATGCCCCGGCAAGGGAGAGAAGCAGATATCATTCCGCTGCCGCTCTTGGCGCGCTTTGCGGCAGGCGGTCGCGGAAGTGCGGCAGGATTTCTTCGGCGATCGCCGTCATGTTGGCGCGCGCCATTTCGTTCGGCATGGTGCCGAACTGTGTCTTGGTCAGCGAGGTGTTGAAGCCCGCCAAGTCCTGATACTCGGCAAGCTTTTCCCGCACCGTTTCAGGACCGCCGACAATGACGACACCCGAGGCGATCAGGTCCTCGATCGAAGTCGTCTTGCCGGTAACTTTGGCCGCGCGCACGCGTTTCATCGAGACGGCGTCGGTATAGCCCGGCGGCAGCAGCATTTCGGTCGGCATTTTCAGCAGGTAATTGACCAGCGCTTCAAGATGCGGTCGTGCCTCCTGCACCGCCTTCTTGTCGGTCTCGCCAACGTAAATCGTATTCGACCAGGCGAGTTGGTCGGGTGAGGCCTGGTAGCCCGCCTTCTCGGCCTCGTCGCGATAAAGCTGAAAGAATTTCGCCACCGCTGCGATCGGGCTCAGCGTCTGGCAATAGGTGTAGCGCATACGCGCTGCCCAGCGAATCGTGGAGCCGGAGCCCTGCGAGGGAATCCAGATCGGCGGGTGCGGCGTCTGATAGGGCCGCGGCCAAGGATTGACGTAACGGAACTGATAATGCTTGCCCGAATGGACGAACGGGCCGGGCTCGGTCCATGCGCGCACGATCAGGTCATGGGCCTCGGCGTAGCGTTCCTGCGAATAGGCCGGGTTGATGCCCATGGCGTGATATTCGGCGCCGATACCGCGCACGAAGCCGGCGATCAGCCGGCCGCGCGTGAGGTTGTCGAGCATCGCGTATTCTTCCGCGATGGTCAGCGGATTGTTCACGAGAGGCAACGCGCGGCCGAGGATCGCGATCCTGGCGCGCTTGACGCTGCGCGCCAGCGCACCGGCCAGCACGCCCGGAATCGGCATCATGCCGTAAGCGGTCTGATGATGCTCGTTCAGGCAGACGCCGTCGAAGCCGAGCTGATCGGCAAACTCCATCTGGTCGAGATAGTCGTGATAAAGCTCGGCGCCTTTTTCGGGATCGTAGTGACGATTGGACAGCGTCACCCAGGCCGATCCGTTTCTCGCGATGGCGTCGAGATCGACGTGCCGATAAGGCATCAGATGGAAATTGAAGAATTTCATAGTGCGATCCTTTAGGCCGCAGCTTTGCGAGCGCCGAGGAAATCTTCGATCTCGGCGACAAAAAGTTCGGGCTTCTCGATCTGCGGAACGTGACCGCATTCCGGAACGATCACGACCTTCGAGCCGGGAATGAGCTTTTGATAGGCGAACGCATGCTGCTTCGGGAACATGCGATCATGATCGCCCCAGATGAGCAGCGTCGGCACGTCGATCCGATGCAGCCATTTGGCAAGATGCGGATCGTGGGCGCGCGGCTGCCAGGTGAGCCTCGCGACCGTGGTGCGGTTCTTCAATGCGATGTCTTCCAGTTCCGGCCGCAACGCCCGCGCGATGATCTCGCCGGCTTTACTCTGGTCGTAAAAGAAGTCGCGCAGCCGCTGCTCGTCAGTGCGCAGGAACGGATCAATCTGTTCGACGCCGGCGACGTAAAGTCCGGCGGCTCCCGAAAGCGTCAGCGAAGCCAGTCGCTGCGTCGAACGCACCGCGAGCTCGGCGGCGACCCAGCCGCCGAGCGAAAGCCCGACGAGATGCACATCCTCAAGTTTCAATTCTGCGAGGAGGTCGAGATAGAAATAGGCGAGATCGTGGATACTATCGAGCCAATCCGGCGTATCCGATTCGCCGAAGCCCGGGTTTTCCGGCGCGATGACGTCGAACTTTTGAGCGAGCTTGTCCATGAACGGCAGCCAGTTTGCGCCGGACGCGCCGTGCAGGACGAGGAGAGGGCTTCCGGCGCCGCCGCGCATCAGCCGAATACGGCAACCCCGAGTCGTGAAAACCGACGTCGTGTAATTCGTCATAGCCCAAGCTTGGGCATTCAGGCGCACAGCGTCAAGGAGCGGCGGCTATTGGACCCGAGCTTTGGCGGGCGCCATGACCATTCAAAATAGGAAATACCGTTGCGCCATCGGCAGGACGTCGGCCGGCGCGCAGGTGAGGAGTTCGCCGTCGGCCCGTACCTCGTAGGTTTCCGGATCGACCTCGATCATCGGCGTCGCGTCATTGTGGATCATGCTCTTCTTGGAAATCTTTCCGCGTGTGTTCTGCACTGCAAAAAGCTCCTTCTGGATGCTGAGTTTCTTGCCAAGATGGGCCTTCACCGCGGCTTTCGACGCGAAAACGACCGACGACGCCGTACGGGCGCGGCCGTAGGCGCCGAACATGGGACGGTAATGCACCGGTTGCGGCGTCGGGATTGAGGCATTGGGATCGCCCATCGGCGCGGCGACGATCGTTCCGCCCTTGATGATGCATTCGGGCTTCACGCCGAAAAACGCCGGCGACCACAGCACCAGATCAGCGAGCTTTCCCTTCTCGACCGAGCCGATCAGCCTTGAGACGCCATGCGCGATTGCCGGATTGATGGTGTACTTGGCGATGTAGCGCTTGACCCGCGCGTTATCGTTATCGCCCTTCTCCTGCTTGAGGCGACCGCGCTGCTTCTTCATTTTGTCGGCGGTCTGCCAGGTACGGATAATGACTTCGCCGAGCCGGCCCATGGCCTGGGAGTCCGATGACATCATCGACAGCGCTCCGATGTCGTGGAGAATATCCTCAGCCGCGATGGTCTCCTTGCGGATGCGGCTCTCGGCGAAAGCGAGATCCTCGGCGATCGACGGATCGAGATGGTGACACACCATGAGCATGTCGAGATGCTCGTCGATGGTATTACGCGTGTAGGGTCGCGTCGGATTGGTCGACGACGGCAGCACGTTCGCCAGCCCGGCGACTTTGATGATGTCCGGCGCGTGTCCGCCGCCGGCGCCCTCGGTGTGGAACGCGTGGATCGTGCGGCCCTTGAAGGCCTTGATGGTGTCTTCGACGAAGCCGGATTCGTTCAGCGTGTCGGTGTGGATCATCACCTGCACATCGTGATCGTCGGCGACCGAGAGGCAGCAGTCGATCGCCGCCGGCGTGGTGCCCCAGTCTTCGTGCAGCTTGAGCGCGCAGGCGCCAGCCTTGATCATTTCTTCGAGTGCCGCCGGGCGCGACGCGTTGCCCTTGCCGGCAAAGCCGAGGTTGACCGGAAAGTCATCGGCCGCCTGGATCATGCGCGCGATATGCCAGGGGCCGGGCGTACAGGTGGTCGCGAACGTGCCGTGTGCCGGACCGGTACCGCCACCGAGCATCGAGGTGACGCCCGACATCAGCGCCTCTTCGACCTGCTGTGGGCAGATGAAATGGATGTGGGTGTCGAAGCCGCCTGCAGTGAGGATCTTGCCTTCGCCGGCAATTACTTCGGTGCCCGGCCCGATGATGATACCGACGCCCGGTTGGATGTCCGGATTGCCGGCCTTGCCGATGGCCGAAATTTTTCCTTCCTTGATACCGATATCGGCTTTGACGATGCCCCAATGGTCGACGATGAGCGCGTTGGTAATGACCGTGTCGACGGCGCCTTGTTTGTTGGTGACTTGGCTTTGCCCCATGCCGTCGCGAATGACCTTGCCGCCGCCGAATTTCACTTCCTCGCCGTAAGTGCAAAAATCTTTTTCGACCTCGATGATGAGATCGGTGTCGGCGAGCCGCACGCGATCGCCTGTCGTCGGGCCGAACATGTCGGCATAGACGGAGCGGCTCATCTTCGACGGCATGGTATCCTCCGTATTTGTCAGCGACGCGCGATCATTTCAGAAAAGCGGCTTCCACATTTTCGGATCGCGGTTGCAATCCCCGGAGTTATCCCCAAACGAGAATCCGGTTCGTGCATGTACGCTTTAACTTGCGACTCCAGATCGCCGCGGTATCCTCACTCTCAGATCGGTCGCGTTTGGTTCTGCCGAATGTGACGATCACCATGGTCAGGTTGGCCTGGGTGCGGAGGTTGCTACCGGCATCGCACCAAGTGGCGGATTTGATCCTGGTTCCGAGCCGCGGGTAGCAGCGCTAGGAACGTGACGGGCGGGCGCAAGCTCGCCCGTCATGATTCGTGCAGGGCTCGTCATTTTGCCAGCTTGCCCATGATCTCCTGCCGGAAGCCGTAAACGGTCCGCGTTCCGGCGAGCGCCACCAGTTTGACCTCGCGCGTCTGGCCGGGCTCGAAGCGCACCGCGGTGCCTGCAGGAATGTCGAGACGCATGCCGCGCGCCTGCTTGCGTTCAAATTCCAGCGCCGGGTTGGTTTCGAAGAAGTGATAATGCGAACCGACCTGAATCGGCCGGTCGCCGCTGTTGGCGACAGTAAGCGTTACGGCCTTGCGCCCGGCGTTGATTTCGATCTCGCCTTCCTTGACGAAAAGTTCGCCTGGGATCATGTGCGCCTCATCTGATCGGCTCGTGCACCGTGACGAGCTTGGTGCCGTCCGGGAATGTCGCTTCGACCTGAATTTCGGGGATCATTTCGGCGATGCCGTCCATCACTTGCGCCCGCGTCAATACGTGCGCGCCTTGCTCCATCAGTTCGGCGACGCTGCGGCCGTCGCGCGCGCCTTCAAGGATGAAATCGGAAATCAAAGCCACCGCCTCCGGGTGGTTGAGCTTGACGCCGCGCTCGAGCCGGCGCCTCGCCACGATGGCGGCCATCGCGATCAGCAATTTGTCCTTCTCGCGCGGGGTGAGCTGCATGGCGTATCAGTTCGTCCACAGCCGCGGCATCGATCCGCCGCGCAGGGCCCCTAGCACGGCAATGAGGTCGTGACGAAGCGCAGCGCCGTCGATCGCGACCAGGCGCGCCGCCACAAGCCCGTTCCAGGTGGAGACGCCGACCTCCCCGGCAAAGTGATCCTGCATCACGCGTACCGCTGTGACGTCGTCGTCATTGCCCGGAACCTTGAGTACGCTCGCGACCGCTGCGCCGCCCCGGGCGACCGCGCCTCGAGCCAGGGTCTGGCCGACCTCGCCATCGAGACGGATGGTCTCGGCGAATTTCAGTATTCCCTCGACGCGCACGCGCCAGCGGTCGAATACCTGGCCCCGCGTTACTGTTTCGCCCATGGCGGAACGGCCGAATACCGCGGCTTCGGCAAAAACGAGATTGGCGTTGCGGGCGAGCTTGATGTCGATCGTGCGGCGAAAGCGGGCTCGATCGAACAGAATCGTCTCTTGCGGCAGCCACGCGAGCGTGCCGCCGTTACCGACGTCGAGTCTCACCGCGACCTCAGTATCAGGGCCAAGTGAGCGGTAGACTTTCTCGGCGGCTGCCGTCGTGACTGTCAGCCCGGCGCCTGGTTCGACGGCGACCTCGATGTCGAAGCGGTCGCCGCCTGCCATGCCGC
>DATJYT010000213.1:0-18774 GCA_035499475.1 Xanthobacteraceae bacterium
CCGGTGCTCACCGACGTGCATGAGCCGGAGCAGTGCGCCGCCGTCGCGGAAGTCGTCGACATTTTGCAAATTCCAGCATTTCTGTGCCGTCAGACCGACCTGCTCATCGCAGCGGCGAAAACCCACCGCGTCATCAACGTCAAGAAGGGCCAGTTCCTGGCGCCCTGGGATATGGCCAACGTGGTGGCGAAAATCACCGGTGCCGGCAACAGTAACGTGCTCGTCACCGAGCGCGGCGTGTCGTTCGGCTACAACACATTAGTCTCCGACATGCGCGCACTGCCGCAGCTCGCCAAAACCGGCGCACCGGTGATTTTCGATGCCACCCATTCGGTTCAGCAGCCCGGCGGCCGGAGGACCTCTTCAGGCGGTGAGCGCGAATTCGTGCCGGTGCTGGCGCGCGCCGCCGTCGCGGTCGGTGTCGCGGGCGTGTTCATAGAGACCCACCAGAAGCCTGACGCCGCACCATCGGATGGACCAAATATGATCCCACTCAAGGAGATGCGGCCGCTTCTTGAGCGATTGATGGAATTCGACGCACTGGCCAAAAGCTGACCGGGACCGCCGCGGCGCGCCAACGATCACAGCGAGAATCAGTCATTCCGCCCGTCC
This sequence comes from Xanthobacteraceae bacterium, assembly GCA_035499475.1. Classification (GTDB taxonomy): domain Bacteria; phylum Pseudomonadota; class Alphaproteobacteria; order Rhizobiales; family Xanthobacteraceae; genus BOG-931. The sequence goes on from DATJYT010000213.1 coordinate 613, forward strand.
TCAGAGTCGTCAGCCTGGTGATCTTTGCCTCGACGCTGTTCTCACGCGCCGTCGATCCGGTGATTCCGAAAATCGCGGCCGATCTGGCCATCGATGTGAAGACCGCGGCGCTGCTCTCGACCGCATTCACATTTCCGTACGCCATCATGCAACCGGCACTCGGCACCATCGGCGATTTCTTCGGTAAGACCCGGTTGATGAATGCGAGTCTCATCGCCGTGGTGACGACCACGCTGGTCTGCGCCTTCGCCCACAATTTTTCGCTGCTGGTCGCCATGCGGGTCATCGCCGGCGTCTGCGCCGGCGGTATCTTTCCGGTCGGCGTCGCGCTTGTCGGCGACCTTGTTCCCGTGCAAGCGCGGCAGGTCGCGATCGGGCGCTTGCTGGCAGTAGGGCTGACCGGAAACCTCATCGGTGCAGTGATCTCCGGCGGCATCGGCGATTTTCTCGGCTGGCGCGGCGTATTTTTCTCGATCGGTGGCTTCGGCCTGATCTCCGCGGTGATCGCCTTCTTTGCGTTTCGCAGCCTGCCCACGGCCAAGCCGAAGCCCTTCAATCTTGGCGCCGCGGCCGCCGGGTTTCGCGATGTGCTCTCCGATCCGCGCGCCAAGGTCTGCTTCGGTTCGGTATTCTTCGAGGGCATCGTCATCCACGGCATGTTTCCATTCGTGGCGCTGCTGCTGTTGACAGCCGGGGAGACGCATTATTCGTCCTATGCCGGCATCGTCATCGCCGGTTTCGGTCTCGGCGGCATCGTGTTCTCGCTGGCTTTGCCGTTCCTGGTCCCGCGGCTGACCGAGCGGCAACTGATGCTGAGCGGCGCGTTCGGCGCCGCGGTCGCCTTTTGCCTGATCGCTTTCAACATGGTCTGGTACGTCCAGGCCGCCATTTTCGTGCTATTCGGCCTATGCTTCTACATGTTGCACAATTGCATCCAGGTCCACGTCACCGACCTCTCGCAGACCGCCCGCGGCGCGGCGTTGTCGATGCATTCGTCGGCGTTCTTCACCGGGCAGGCGATCGGGCCGGTCTATTATGGTTTCGCCTTCAGCCATTTGGGCGTCCATATCCCGCCGCTCTTCGGCGCCGTCGTGATCCTGATCATCGGCTTCATCTGCGCGCACCTACTGCGGCATCGGCGGCCCAGCCCGGACCTTGCCGAACGGCTCTGAAGGTCCCATCATGCGTTTCTTGGCTTGGGGTGCCGACCCCTCAATTCCGGCCCGATGCGTGGGGACTGGAACGGAGGCGCCGGCTGAGATCAAACCCATCGAACCTGTCTGGGTCATGCCAGCGAAGGGAGCCGCCTCTGACGGACCGCACGACATCTAGAGACAAAGCGCCCAAGGTCGCGATCATCGGCGCCGGCGTGGTCGGCCTCGGCATTGGCTGGCGGCTCGCTGACCGCGGCGCGGCGGTCAAACTGTTCGATCGCGGCAAGGCTGGCGCGGGGGCAAGCCATGCCGCGGCCGGAATGCTGGCGGCCTGCTGCGAAGCCGAGCCGGGTGAAGAAGCGCTGGTTGCGCTCGGTCGCGAGAGTCAGGCGCGCTGGCCTGCCTTTGCCCAAGAGCTTGAGCGTGCCAGCGGTGTCAATGTCGAGTTGCGTGGGGAGGGCACGTTGGTCCTCGCGCTGACAGCGGACGATCAGGCCGAAATCGCACACCGGCTGGAATTCCAGCGCCGGCTCGGTCTGCCGCTGGAATGGCTCGCGGCCCCGGCGACGCGCGCTCGCGAGCCGCATCTGGCCGGCAAGATCGCCGGCGCGCTATTCTCACCGCAGGATCATCAAGTCGATAATCGCAAGCTTGTTCAGGCGCTTCGCATCGCTGCTGAATGTGCCGGCGCAACGATTCAAGAGCATCTTCCGGTTAAGGAAATCATCGTTCAGAACGGGTGCGCCAAAGGCGTTGTATTCGAGGACGGCGCGAACGAGAGCGCCGACATGATCGTGCTGGCCGCCGGTGCCTGGTCGCGCGGCATCGCGGGTCTGCCGCCTGACCGGCGGCCGCCGGTCCGCCCGGTCAAGGGTCAGATGCTGGCTTTGCGGATGAACCCGCAAGCCCCGCTGATCAATCATGTAGTCTGGGCGCCGGGCGCCTATCTGGTGCCGCGCCGCGACGGGCGACTGATCGTCGGCGCTACGGTGGAGGAAAAGGGCTTCGACGAAACCGTCACTGCAGGTGGCGTCATGGCGCTCCTCGACGCTGCTTGGCGCGCGGTGCCGGCCGTTGAGGAATTGGCGATCGAGGAAATCTGGGTCGGGCACCGGCCGGGCAGCCGCGACGATGCGCCGATCCTCGGCCGAGGGCCGCTCGAGCACCTCTTCTACGCCACCGGCCATCATCGCAACGGCATTTTGCTGGCGCCGGTGACGGCTGACGCGATGGCCCGGCTCGTGTTCGACGACGTGCTCGACCCAGCGATCCGCCCATTCGGCCTGGAACGCTTCTTCCCAGCTCGGGCGGCGGAGTGATGGAGAAATCGATGGCGCAGCCTGAAATTCGTGTGAACGGCGAAAATGAGCCTCTTGCCGCCGCAACACTCGAAGCCCTGTTGGCGGAAAAAGCCGTCGATACCGGCCAGCGCGGCATTGCGGTGGCGCTCAACGGTGCCGTCGTCCCGCGGGCCGCGTGGCCGGCGACGCAACTGCGCGCGGGGGACTCTATCGAAATCGTGCGGGCCCGTCAGGGTGGGTGAGAGTGCAAGCCATGTCCGATCCGCTCATTATTGCAGGTTGCGAATTCGGCTCGCGGCTGTTTCTCGGCAGCGCCGGCTACCCCAATCGCAAGATCATGCTCGACGCCATTGCCGCGAGCGGCACCGAGATGGTCACCGCGTCGATCCGCCGTATCAGCCTGGCCGGCGACGACGAGAGCCTGATCGATCTGCTGGCAGGGCGGGTGCGGTTCTTGCCGAATACCGCCGGTTGCCAGACCGCGAAGGACGCCGTCCTGACTGCCGAACTGGCGCGCGAAGCGCTCGGCACCAACTGGATCAAGCTCGAAGTGATCGGTGACCGTGAACTGCTTTATCCCGACGTCGAGGAATCGGTGCGCGCGACGCAGACGCTGGTCGAGAAGGGTTTTGTCGTACTGCCCTACTGCACCGAGGACCCGGTCACGTGCCGCAAGCTTGCCGACGCCGGCGCCGCTGCGGTGATGCCCATGGGATCGCCGATCGGGTCCGGCCTTGGCATCTCGAACCCGCATCTCATCGAGATCGTCTGCGCACGCTCACCAGTGCCCGTCGTACTTGATGCCGGCATCGGCACGGCTTCCGACGCGACGCTTGCCATGGAACTCGGCTGCTCGGCCGTCCTCATCAATACCGCCGTGTCGAAGGCGCGCGACCCGGTGCTGATGGCGGCAAGCATGCGAGCTGCGGTGGAAGCGGGCCGGCTGTCGCGACTCGCCGGCCGAATCGCCAAGCGCAGCCACGCCGAGCCGTCGAGCCCGCAGTTTGGTTTGGTCGGAACGTGACCGCTGCATTGGCGATCGTCATCGGCGACGACGCAACGTTTGACGAGTCGTCGTGCTGGTGATGAACTGCGTTGTCGTCGCGCCTGCGACACAGCGCCTCGCAGTTACCAAAAAGCAACAACACGACGTTGCGCGCCTTGAGCGAAATATTCTGTAATTTGTTTCCTTGCGAACATTCCAGAATCAGATCAAAGCTTTTTTCCTAAGAGAACTCGCGCAGCTCAGAGGGCAAATCATGTCGCAGGAAACAGCTCAAGTGCCGCGTGCTCGCGTTGTTGTCGTCGGTAATGAAAAAGGCGGCTCGGGCAAGTCCACCGTTGCCATGCACGTGGCCGTCGCGCTTCTGAAGTCTGGCAGCAGCGTCGCCACACTTGATCTCGATTCCCGCCAAAAGACGTTCACCCACTACATCGAGAACAGGCATGCCTGGGCGCAGCAGAGCGGTGTCGCGCTTGAAGTTCCCGACCACCGTTATTTCATCGAGAACTCCGATCACCCGACGCCCGAAGACGAAGCGGCCGACGGCAAGGCCCTCATCGAACAAATCGACGCGCTCGCCCGCAACCACAGCTTCATCGTCATCGATACGCCCGGCCGCGACAGCTATTTAGGGCGATTGGCGCATTCGCTGGCCGACACGCTCGTGACGCCGCTCAATGACAGCTTTGTCGATCTCGATGTGCTCGGCACCGTTGATCGCGAAACGCTGGGTGTTACCGGCGCCAGCTTTTACGCCGAACTGGTCGAGGAAGCGCGACGGCTACGGCAGCAACGCGATGGTGTCACTCCCGATTGGATCGTGTTGCGCAATCGGCTTTCGATGCTCGGCTCGCGCAACACCCGCTGTGTGGGCCAGGGGTTGCAAGACCTATCGACCCAACTCAATTTCCGCTTGGTTGAAGGACTCTCCGAACGGGTCATCTTCCGCGAATTCTATGCGCGGGGGCTGACCGCGCTCGACACGCTCGACGCAAAGACCTTCGGGACGCGGCCGACTTTGTCGCATCTCACCGCGCGCCGTGAAATCGAAGCCCTTGTCGACGCCATGAATTTGGGTTGTGCGCCGTCGGCCGATGCGTTCGCCGGGGCCAGTCGCAACGCGGCTTAGGCCGAACGTGATCTCCTCAGACGGACGCGGACCGGATCCGCGTCCGTTGTTCTGTAGCTACTCTGAGCAACGAGCTATTGCGTGCCTGCCTGTTTTCTTCGCAGGCCGCGGATGATTTTCGTCATCAGCGGCACGGCCACCGCGAGCAGGGCCATGTCGATTGAATCATGTCCGTCGCCGAACAAGCGTTGAAACCGGTCTCCGCGACCTGAAAGCTCGTCGATCGCAGCCTGGCGAAGTTCGATCGCGGCGCTCAATTCACTGCTCTGCTTCGCGGCGAGGGCGGCCAGTCCCATGATGATGGCAAGCAAAAAATCGACGGCCGCCACGGCAGTCGCCGCCCAAACCGATCCCCAAAGCGGCTCAAGCGCCAAATACGCCGCGATGTTCAGCATGCAGAGGCCGAGCGCGGCGATAAGCGCCGCCGACGCAAGCAGCACCGAGCGCCGCATGACGGTATGAAGGCGCGCCGCGGCAACCGCCGTCTCGGCACGCCAGAGCAAATGAAACCGGCGAAACATTGCTGCGGGTCCCCTTATCGATTGAGTATGCGTCCAACGAGCATGCCGACCACGAAGGCGCCGAGGACGCTCGCCAACGGATGATCGGCGATGCCTTGCTCCGGGTCGTCGATGAATGTCGATATTTCATCGGCGAGGGCGTGAAATTGTTAGGTAAGATCGGCGGCGCCTGACCCAAAGGAGAACTGGGCCGTCCTCGCGCCGGCCTGCGGATTATCGGGAGGAGCGCGCTCGGCGCGCAATTCCGCGATTTCGCGGCGTAGCGCTTGAATTTCGGCGCGTAGATCCTTGTCGGCCATGGGCTCAACTTTCATACCAAGATTATCGCCGATCGTATTGAAGTTGCTTTGACTTACATCAAATCATCCGACAGAGGTTGATGAGACGTCGGGCTCAGGATGAGTTCACGACAGCATGTCGCGAACCATCGGCATCACCATGCGGCCATAGAGTTCGATGCTCCGCATCAGCTTGTCGTGAGGCAGCGTTCCGGAACTGTATTTCATGTCGAAGCGCGATATGCCTAGGGTCTTTGCGGTGCTGGCGATCCTGCGCGCGACGGTTTCGGGTGAGCCAACATAGAGCGACCCACCGTCGGCCTCCTGGTCAAAATGCGCGCGCGTGACCGGTGGCCAGCCTCGCTCGGCGCCGATCCTATCGCGCATGCCCTTGTGGTGCGGCCATAATTCTTCGCGCGCCTGCGCGTCGGTGTCGGCCACGTAGCCGTGCGAATGAAGGCCGATGGGCTTCGCAGGCTTGCCAAGCTGCGCATAGGCGCGGTGATAAAGCTCGATATAGGGAATGAACCGTTTCGGATCGCCGCCGATGATCGCCAGCATCAGCGGCAGATCGTATTGCGCGGCGCGAACAACGGATTCCGGGCTGCCGCCAACGCCGATCCAGGTTTTCAGCCGGTCGCCGTTCTGCGGCGCGCCTTCGAGCGGCGGATAGACGCGCTGGTTGGTGAGAGGGGGGCGCGTGCTGCCCTTCCAGGTCACCGCGTCGCTGCGAATCAGTGCAATGAATAGATCGAGTTTTTCCTCGAACAGTTCTTCGTATTGGGACAGATCGTAGCCGAACAGAGGGAACGACTCGGTGAACGAGCCGCGGCCGACGGTGATCTCGGCCCGGCCGTTTGCGGCGGCGTTGAGCGTCGAGAAGCGCTCAAAGACCCGGATCGGATCGTCGGAACTGAGCACGGTCACCGCCGAGCCGAGCACGATCCGCTGGGTCCGGCCGGCAATGGCCGCGAGTACGACTTCGGGTGAGGAAATGGCGAAATCCGGCCGATGATGCTCGCCGACGCCGAAAGCGTCGATGCCGAGTTGGTCGGCGAGCATAGCCTCGTCAATCACGTCGCGGATGACCTGGGCATGCGATTGGGGACGCCCATCGGGCCCAGCGGTGATGTCTCCGAATGTATCGAGGCCGAGTTCGAGGGGCTGGGCCATGTGTCCTGGAAGCCTGTGTCCTGAAAGATCGTGTCAGCGACCGCCGCTGCCGTGGCGCTCAACCGTTCTCGCGCCAAAATGGGCCGGGTCACCCTAGGCTTGCATCCGCGAGAGCCGGCCCGAGCTGCGCTCGATTGCGCTTGCCAGATATTCGGGCGACTGCGCGCCCGTGACGATGAGGCTGCCGCCGAAGATGAAGCAGGGCACGCCGTCGATGCCGGCTTCCTTGGCACTATTGGCTTCCGTCTCGATACGATCGACATCGGCGTCGCTGGCGAGCAGCCGGCGCACCAGGTCGCCGTCCATGTCGCACTCAACGGCGGCCTTGATCAGCACCCGCGGGTCGGTCAGATCCGCGCCTTCGGCGAAGTAGAGCTCCATCAGGCGCTGCTTCATCCGTCCTGGATCAGTGGCGCTGCGCGACCATAGGATGAGGCGATGGCTGTCCAGCGTGTGGGGCTGCCGGCCGATTCTGGCGGGGGCATAGACAAGTCCCTCCATAGCCGCGGCAGCGGCGACGCGGTCGGCAATCACGGCGTAGCGTTCGGCTGAGCCGAACTTGGTCTCTAGATAAGTCTGCCGGTCGATGCCTTCGCGCGGGATCCAAGGATTGAGGAAATAGGGTCGCCAGTGGATATCGACCGCGATGTCGGGCGTGAGCGCGGTTGCCATTTCGAGGCGGTGTTTGCCGATATAGCACCACGGGCACACGACATCTGAAATCACTTCGACGCGCACGCTTGCCGACCCAGGGGAAACTTCGGCCATGGACAATTCCTTTGACTTGTAATGCGGGGCCTAATCCAGGTCGTCCAGCGGCTAGATGAGGGTCCGGCTAAATCTTGCCTGATAGATGGGAGGTTTGGCGAGGCGTGGCAACCTCGCCGACCACCCTGGCTATCAGTGAATCGATGCTGTCGGTCGGTTTGAGCGTCGCTAGCGTCACGGCGGCGTCTACGTTCGCGCGCTTGCGGTCGGGCGCCAGGATCGTGTTTTTGAGAATGCTGGCAAGCCGACGCGCGACAACGTGCGCGGCGCGCAGATCGGTCTCGGTGAACACCGCGAAGATCGAATTGTCGGCCTCGCGGCAGGCGAAATCGACCTGCCGCATCAGCCGGGCGAGCAGCCGCGCCGCGTCAAGACCGGTGCGGCGGTCGCCGCCGTCGAATGAGAAGCGGGCAATGGACAGCCCGACCCCGCGCCTTTCCGCGTCGTCAACAGCGCGATTGAGATCACGCCAGAACGCGTCGTGGGCCAAAAGGCCGGTGTCGGGATCGATCATCCCCTCAGCGTCGAGCGATTTGAGCATGCGCCGCAGTCGTTGTCCGAAAGCGTGGACGCGCACGAAGGGCAGTAGTCGCTCGACCAGGCGCACCGGCCCCTCGGCCATGCGCTCGAGGTTGGGAAGCAGGGCGCAAAACGGCTCGATGCTGCCGGGGTGACTCCCGAGCACGGCGATCGGGAGATCGCGGAAGCGCGCATCTTCGGCGAGCACGGTGAGCAGCGCTTCGACAATACGCGGCCCGTAGCCATCGCCGATCACGACGCCGTCGATATCGCGCGCATTCAGCGCGCGCGCTGCGCTCTCGACGCTGAAGGCGCCAATCAAGCCGACGCGCTCGCCGAGCGCGACCGAAAGCGCCGGATAGGTACGGCCGCGGCCGGTAACCAGGACGGTTGTGTCGTCGAGCGGATCGCCCGACGACAGTTCGGGCAGCGACGCCCCGCGCGCCGCGAGCGTCGCGAGGCGGCGCAGCACCGTGCTGTGGAGCGTCCGCACGCGCAATGCCGATGTGAGCCTGCGCACGATCCGTTCGCCAGGCGCGTTGCCCGCTATGACCAGCGCATCGGCGATCCCGGTCTCGCCGTCCTCGCCCGCGCAGGCAATGACCGGCATGAACGCCGCGCTGGTATTTTCGCGATGATCGGCGAGGGCCGCATCGAGCGCCGCAGCGCATGCACGGTCGGCGCAGGGCTCCGCCAGCACCGCCGCCTCGGGCTTGACCGAAGTCAGCGCCGAAGGGGCGTCCGCCCAACTGGACTCGATGATCGGAAAAGCGCCGGCCGCGCGCAGCGCCGCAACAACATCTGCTGCCTGACCATCGGCAACGACGACAAACGGCCCCTGCAACGTCATGGTGGTTCGATCGCCGGAACATTCGAAATCAGCGTCGAAACATAGCAACAGCGCTGTTAATGGCCCGTCAACGTTGAGCCACAATCACGCGGCAACTGGCGTGCCGGTTTGGCTTTGGTCCCCAAACGCGGCAATGACCAATGGATTGATGCCGGCGGCTTCGAGCGCCGCCTTGAGCGCACCCCGATCGATAGCGGTGCCGATCAGGCGGCGGCCGACCAACGGATCGGGGTATGCGGCAAGCGTGGCGCCTTCGTCGATCCGACCGATGGCATCCTGAAGGCCACGAAGCGGAAAGCGGTAGCCGCCAATGTTGACGACGCCCCGCGGCGGACCGGTAACCACAATCGTCTTGGTCCCCGATTCGAGGTGGCACGTGTAGCCGCTGTCGATGAGGCCGCTATGCCCGATCTTGAGGTGCGGTTGACCCGAGCGCTCGTCCCCCGGCGGGAAGGGACCGCGCGGCGCCATCGCACCGCGCAGCGCCACCGTGCCGGAATCGGTCCGTACCAGTTCGGCGACGATGATCGAGTCGGCGCTGCCGCGAGGTGCCGCGATCGGACCCAGCGAAAGGGCCGTGGGCTTTCCCGACGCGTCGCGCCGTGCCGCGAGTAACCCCATTTCGCCCAAAACCGTAACATCGACCATGCCAATGTCCCGCTCGTGCCAATGCGGGCTGCCAGGCAACAGTTCAGGCGAATGCCAGGGCGCTATCAGGCACGCAACGCTTGTGCCCGCAAATACGCCGGTCGCCGCAAGGCGGAGTGCGACCGGACCGGGCAGCGCCAGCACATGGCAGCGCTCATCGTTCAATTGCCGCTCCAAGATTGGTGCGTCAAAGGCATGGTGAAGGACAAGCGTGCCGCCGCTCATCAGCCACGGCAGGAGCGTCAAGCAGATGCCGGCGAACGATGAAGGAGCGAGGGTCGACAGGATCGTCGCGCCCGGTGCGACACGGCTTTCGAGCAGCACGCCGAGACCGCCGGCGAGCAATTCCAGGTGGCTGCGTGCCACCGGAACAATTCCGTCAGTGTTGGCGTCGAAAGTGACGGCGGCGACGTGAGCCGCCGGGTTGCCTTCGGCTTCGCGGTTGAGCGATGGCAGTGAATCGCGCGATTCGGCCGCGAACAGGTCATCGAATGACACGAAGCCGTCGGGCATATTGTCGCCGAAGCCGCACAGATAACGAATCGAGAACACGTCGAGAGCCACGTGCAGCGCATGTTGGCCGTGATCGAAATTGCCAACGCGGCGGCAGGTGATCAGCGCCTTGCCGCCGATACGCGCCAGCGCCGCGACCGAATCCGCACGGCGCCACAGCAGCGGCAGCGGCGCCGCGATCAATCCGGCCCGCATGATGCCGAGGATGGTGAGGATGTACTCGGTAATGTTGGGCAACTGGATGCCGACCACCGAGCCGGTCGGCAGGCCCATACGGCGCAGGCGGCCCGCGATCGCGGACACGATGCGATCGGCTTCGGCGTAGCTGAGACGGCGCGGGGCACCGTCGGTAAAGGCGCCGCGATTAGGCGCGTCGACGAGCGCCGTCGCAACGGGCCGCAGCCGCGCTACGTGCGAAAAAATTTCGTCGATAGTGACCCGGCTGCCTTGCGAGCGCTGAACCGCGGCGTCTGCCGGATCGCCGAGGATCATTGCACTGCTCGCGCCGGCTGACGCCACCACGTCTCCGGGAGATAGCCGGACAGCGACGTGCGCGCCGGATGCGCGATGGTGGCCCAGCGCGCCACCCATTGCTGCGGCACATAAAACAGCGGTACGACGTAACAGCCCGAAATCAACACACGATCGAGCGCCCGCACGGCGGCGATGAATTCTGTGCGCTCGCGGGCGCGCAGCATCGCCGCGATCATGGCGTCGATGGCTGCGCTGCGCACGCCCATGTAATTGCGCGAGCCCTGTTGATCCGCCGCGGCGCTCCCCCAATAGAAACTCTGCTCGTTGCCGGGCGACAGCGACTGCTCCCAACGATATTCGATCATGTCGAAATCGAACGACGAGCGGCGCTCCTCATATTGCACGGCGTCCACCATGCGCACTTGCACGGAGATTCCGGCGCGCGCGAGCTGGCTAGAGAACGCCAGTGCGAGACGCTCCTCGTCCCTGCTCGTTACCATGATTTCGAACGCGAACGGCCGTCCGCTGGAGCGCTCGCGCAATGTTGTGCCCTTGAGCGCGTAGCCTGCGGCGTTGAACAGCGCGAGCGCCCGGCGCAGCGTTTCGCGATCCCGACCCGAACCGTCGCTGACAGGCGGCGACCAAGTACCGTCGAGCACATCAGGGCGCACGGCCTCGGGGTAGGGTGCAAGCAGCGACCGCTCCCGCTCGTCCGCGGGACGGTGATAGGCCGACAGCTCCGAATCATCGAAGAAGCTCGCACTGCGCTCATAGAGATTGTAGAAAAAAGTCCGGTTGAACCATTGGAAATCGAACAGCAGGGCGATCGCTTGGCGCACGCGAATGTCGGCGAAGATCGGCCGGCGCGTGTTGAAGACATAGTCGGAGCTGAATTTGGGGAGTCCGCTCGGAAAGGTCTCCTTGACGACGCGGCCATCGCGGACCGCGGGAAAGTCGTAGCCGGTCTGCCAGCGCGCCGGATCGGCTTCGCCGCGCACGTCGTAAAGTCCGGCTTTGAAGGCTTCGAAATAGGCGTTGTCGTCGCGGTAGAAATCGAACCGTACTTCGTCGAAATTCCATTGGCCGCGATTGATCGGCAGCGAGCGGCCCCAATAATTGGGGTCGCGCCTGAAGACGACGCTTTTTCCCGCATCGACCGCTTCGACAACATAAGGTCCGCTGCCGATCGGCTTGGCCAATGTCGAATTCTCGAAAGTCGAGACATCGATGGCGTGCTTCGGCAGCACCGGCATCAGGCCGAGGATCAGCGGCAATTCGCGGTTGCCGGCGCCGCCGAAATCGAAACGCACGGTGTGAGAATCGATGATCTCGGCCTTGGCGACTTTCGAATAATAGGTCCGATGACTTGGCCGTCCGTGGTCGCGCAGCAATTGCCACGAAAACACGACGTCCTCGGCGGTCACCGGGACGCCGTCGGAGAAATGTGCTGCCGGATCGAGCGAGAACGTCACGTAGCTTCGGGCATCGTCGGTTTCGATCGTCCGCGCCAACAAGCCGTAGAGCGTGAACGGCTCGTCGTAATCACGCGCCATCAAGCTTTCGATGACGTAGCCGCGGATCGGCTGCAAGGCGAGGCCTTGCACGATGAGCGGATTGAGACTGTCAAACGTGCCGAGGACGCCCTCGACGATTCGCCCGCCCTTCGGCGCATCGGGATTGACGTAAGGCAAAGCCGTAAAGTCGGCGCGGAGCGCTGGAGCGCCATGCATGGCGATGGCGCGAGAAGGCTCGGCTGCGGCAGACCGCGCCAGGCCGGCAAGCGCCAGCGCTCCGCACAACGCCGGGCATAGTCCAATACGGGCTGCGGCTTTCAGCACATTCTGCATCGGCGCCAACGGGCGTGAGGACGAATCTGACAGGTGGAACCTCAATGTAACACAGCAGCCGGCCGCAGCCTTGGAGCCGCGGAATGCCGTCGCCGGCGTTCATAGCCTGCGACGTTGCTGCGGCCTTTATTTGCCGGCGCGTTTGGGCTATCTGGCCGGGGCGTGAAGTCACGCTGTTGCCGTATTCTGCGTCGATTGACCGTTGAACAGGGGGCGCCCGCTCGACGCAGCGCGGCAGCGGATATCGGGGCTACCCGATGTCGGACCATTGAACATGCGAGTCTGTCCAGGCGAATCGATGAAATCGATTTGCGGGCGGCAGCACGAAAGAGGACAGCATCTCATGACCTATTCGAACGCGGCGGCCCCGGTTCGGCCGGTGGGCCGTACGCTCGCTGCCATCGCCCAGACGGCCGTGCTGACCGTTGCATTGTCGACAGCGTTTGTTCCGTTCGCGTCTGCCCAAGCACCAGCGGCGCAACCCAAAGCTACCGCCAGAAAGCCGGCGCCCGCAAAGCCTGCAGCGCCGCCGCCGGCCGCGGCGCAGCCGGCACCTGCGCCGGCGGAAGGCCAGCCGCAGGCTCAAGGGCAGGGCGGCGAGCAACAGCAGGCGCAGTTGATCTACTCGCCCTGGACCAAGTTCTGCCTCAAAGGGCAGGACCCCAACCCAAAGCAAGTGTGCTTTACCGGCAAGGATGCTCGCATCGAATCAGGCATGCCGGTGGTCGCGGCCGTACTGATAGAGCCCGAGGGTGAGCCGAAAAAAATCCTTCGCGTGACCTTGCCGCTCGGCATGCAACTGGTGCACGGCACGCGCGTGATCATCGACCAGAACCAGCCGCTGACCGCGCCCTACGTCATTTGCTTCACCAACGGCTGCATGGCCGATTACGAAGCCAACGCCGACATGATCGGGAAGATGAAAAAGGGGCAGGGCCTCGTGGTCCAGGCGATCAATTCGACCGGCCAACCTATCAGCCTCGTGCTGCCGCTCGCGGACTTCGCCAAGGCCTATGACGGGCCGCCGACCGATCCGAAAGTCTTTGAAGAGCAGCAGAAAAAATTGCAGGAAGAACTGCAACGGCGCGCCGACGAAGCCCGAAAGAAACTCGAAAGCCAGGGTGGCGCTTCGGGAACGCCGGCGCCGGCGCCCGCAGCACCGCAAGCGGGAAAGACGCCGTAGGCAGGGGACGCGCTTGTGCGGGCCGTGCTCCGCGGGCCCGCGACGGACTTGGGTTGGCGGGATCAGTGCCGCATCGCGGAGCTGCGCGGACGGTAACCGCCTTTGCCGTCTTTGATGAAGACTTCCTTGACCTGAGGGTGCCGTACCGGCTCGCCGCTGGTGTCGGGCAGCAAATTTTGCTCCGACACATAGGCGACGTATTCGGTCTCGTCGTTTTCGGCGAACAGATGGTAGAATGGCTGATCTTTGCGCGGCCGGATTTCGGCGGGGATCGATTCGTACCATTCGTCGGTATTGTCGAAGACCGGATCGATGTCGAAAACGACTCCCCGGAACGGGTAGAGGCGGTGCCGCACGACTTGGCCGATCTGGTACTTGGCGCTGCGAATCTTTTCCATCGTCGCGAATCTAATCGCCGTTGCGTCGGTTTTACAGTCTCCGCGCGGCAATCATGCAACACCAATTGTGGCGCGCCCCAGACCGGGTCATGAACGCCCGTTCATAGCCCATACTGAGCCGCCATTTCGGGGTCTTTAGTCGCGACCAGACGAGCGAGGTCGACCAGGACCTTGGCCTGTTTCCAGGTTGCGTCGTCCTGCATTTTGCCGTCGATCATCACCGCGCCGCTGCCGTCGGGCATCGCCGCAATGATTTTTTGGGCAAAGGCGACTTCGGCCGCATCGGGCGAAAACACCTTCTTGGCGATCGGCACCTGGTTCGGGTGCAACGTCCAAGCGCCCGCGCAGCCCATCAGAAAGGCGTTGCGGAATTGCGCCTCGCAAGCGGCGCCGTCGGCGAAATCGCCAAACGGACCGTAGAACGCCTTGATGCCGGCGGCAGCGCAGGCATCGACCATTTTGGCGATGGTGTAGTGCCACAGGTCCTGCTGATATGCGGCGCGCGGTGCGCCCGGCGCGCCAGCATCTGCCAGTACCTTGTATTCGGGGTGTCCGCCGCCGACCCGCGTCGTCTTCATGGCGCGGGACGCGGCGAGATCGGCCGGGCCGAGACTGATGCCGTGCATGCGCGGTGAGGCGGTCGCGATGTCGGCGACGTTATTGACGCCTTCGGCGGTTTCCAGGATGGCATGTATGAGGATCGGCTTGCCGACCGCGTGTCTGGCCTCGAGTTGAGCAAGAAGCTGATCGAGATAGTGGATGTCCCACGCACCTTCGACCTTCGGCAACATGATGACATCGAGCTTGGCGCCGATGGCGGCGACGATCTCGGTGATGTCGTCGAGCACCCAGGGCGAATTGAGCGCGTTGATGCGCGTCCACAGTCCGGTTTCGCCAAAGTCGCAGGACTTCGCCATCGCGATGAAGCCCGCGCGCGCGGCTTGCTTGGCGTCGGCGGGGATGGCGTCTTCGAGATTGCCCAGCACCACATCGACCTGATGCACCAGTTCGGGCACCCGCACGCGCACCTTCTCGATGTGCGGCGGAACAAAGTGGATCATGCGCTCGAGCCGCAGCGGCAATTCCCGCAACGGTGCCGGCGCGCCGATCGCGAGCGGCTTGAAGAAATTGCGCGGCAGCTTCATGTGACGGTCCCGCAACCCCTGATATTCAACGGTAGGATGAATGGCAGGACCCCGCCAAGCCGCTTTTCGCGGCAGGGGTGCCTAGGAAATGGCGTCATCTACACCATCTCCCCGCGCATCAGCCGAGGTTGCGAGGCGGCCGGAGCGACGCCTTCGCGCATCAGCGCGCGGCGCAGCGGGCCGATGCGGTCAACGATATGCAGCGACAAGCCCCGCAGGCTCTGAACCGGGATGAAATCGCTGAGCAGGCTGCGATTGAGCAAGTCGACCGCAACGGTGCGGCTTATCACGTCGGCGCGGCGCTCCTTGTCATAGCGCGCCAGCACTTGCGGCGCGCCGACATCGATGCCGTGCCGGCGTGCATCGGTGACGAGTTCGGCAATGGCCGCGCCGTCACGCATGCCAAGGTTGAGCCCCTGCGCGCCGATCGGCGGCACCACGTGCGCCGCCTCGCCGACCAGCGCGATGCGGCTGCGGCCAAATGAATCCGCCGTCTCGACTGCGAGTGGAAACAGCCCCCGGCCGGGCTCCACGCTCATCCTGCCGAAGAGCGAATGAGCGCGGCGCTCGATCTCCACCGCAAGCTCGGCATCTGATTTGTTGGCGATCTCGGCGGCGCCGGCCTCATCGAGCACGCATACGAGGCTGGAGCGATTTCCGGGCAGCGGTACAAGCGTGAACGGGCCGCTTTCGGTGTGGAATTCGGTCGACGTTCTGCCATGCGGCCGCGCGTGAGAGAGATTGAGCGTCAGCGCAGTTTGCGGGTAGGTCTGGCGCCGCGTTTTGATGCCGGCTGCGGCGCGACACAGCGAGCGCTGTCCCTCGGCGCCGACAACAAGTCGGACGTGAGCCTCGCCTTGCGCAAACTTGATCGTGGCGCCTGAATCTTCGGTTTCGACCGCGAGCGCCGGAGTATTGATGCGCTCGATTCCGCGTCCCCTGGCGCATGCCTCGAGCGCTGCCACCAGGTGGCGGTTCTCGATGTTGTAGCCGAACGCATCAAGCCCGATTTCGGCGGCTGCGAAGGATATTTCCGGCGCGCGGATCAGCCGGCGCGTGTCATCGGTGATGCGGATCTTTCTAAGCTCCGCGGCGTAGGGAGCACATGCCGGCCAGACCCCCAACGTCTCCAGCGCTGTCACCGAGCCGGCAAGCAACGCGGTCGTGCGATGGTCGGCCCCGGCCGCCGGTGCGATCAAGAGCGTTTCGACGCCCGCGGTGGCCAGAGCGATGGCGCTGACAAGACCCGCGGGCCCGGCGCCGACAACCGCGACCTCAGCCGCTATTCGAGCTTCGCTATTGCCCATCGTGGTCGGTTGTAGCGGCTTGCCGCGTCTGCGTGATTTGCGGTTGAAAGTCTAGCAATGTCAGAGCGATTGCGCACGTTTTTCGATTTGCAGTGTAAGCTTGCATCATGGACCCGAAAGAGTCGTCCGGTACCGGTATGACCGCCCGTGAAGGAGCAGCATTCTCGGTCCACATTTTCACCGCCAGCGGCGCGGGCTGCGCGCTCCTGGCGCTGTTAGCGGCCGTGCGCACGGACTGGCCGGCAATGTTCGTCTGGCTGGGCGTCGCGCTCATCATTGATGGCATCGACGGGACCTTTGCGCGGTACCTGAAGGTGAGCGAGGTATTGCCGCGCTGGTCCGGCGATGTGCTCGACCTCGTCGTCGATATTCTCAACTATGTTTTTGTGCCGGCTTACGCAATCACCGCTGGCGGCCTGTTGCCGCAGTCCGTCGCAACGGCACTCGGGCTCGTCATCGCCGTCACCGGCGTACTCTATTTCGCCGACCGTTACATGAAGACCTTCGATTATTATTTTCGCGGCTTTCCGGCGCTTTGGAACGTCGCGGCCTTCTACCTGTTCCTCACCAAGCCCGCGCCATGGACGAGCGCCGGTCTGGTCGCGGCATTGGCGGTTTTGACGTTCGTGCCGTTTCATTTCGTCCACCCGGTCCGCATCCCGCATTTGCGTGCGTTGACGATGGCCGCCCTCGTCGTTTGGGCGTTGTTGGCGCTCTATGCCGTGCTGGACGGCTTGGCGCCGGGCTTTTGGGCGGTCGCGATCCTGTGGGCGCTTGCCGCCTATTTCGTCGGCGTCGGTTTCTTGCGCCGCCATCACCCGTAGAGGCTGAGGGATGCCGGCGCTTCTCACCGATCCGAACGCCTGGGCGGCCCTGGTGACGCTGACCACGCTCGAAGTCGTGCTCGGGATCGACAATGTCATCTTCATCTCGATCCTGGTCGGCAGGCTCGACGCCGCCTCCGGCCGCCGGGCCCGTCAGGTCGGGCTTTTGCTCGCCTTTGTGTTCCGCGTCGCCTTGCTGTTTGCGCTGACCACGCTGGCGCGGCTGCGCTATCCCGTCGTCACCGTCTTGGGCAACGAGATATCCTGGCACGACGTGATTCTGGTCGGCGGCGGCCTGTTTCTTATCGCCAAGGCAACCTTCGAGATCCATGGCGAGATCGACGGCGACGAGCACGAGCGCCCGCCTTCCGCGACCGGCACGCGGCTGTTTCTCGTCATTGTCCAAATCGGGCTGATCGACATCGTGTTCTCGATCGACTCGATCGTAACCGCGATTGGCATGGCGCAGCACATCGAGGTCATGATCGCCGCCATCGTCATCGCCATGCTGGTGATGTATGCAGCAGCCGACGCGGTCGGCGACTTCATTTTGCGCCATCCAACCACCAAGATGCTGGCTTTGTCGTTCCTCATCCTGATCGGCGTTGCGCTGATCGCTGACGGCTTCGACGTCCACATTCCGCGCGGCTATATCTACTTCGCCATGGCCTTCGCGGCGGCGGTCGAGGCGGTCAATATTCTCGTGCGGCAACGCCGGAGGGCCCGCGGCCCGCAATGACCGCCGCTCCCTTGCGCCGTCGCCGCGACTACCTATGATCGCGCGCGACCGGTGGCTCACGGCCGCTCGTAATAGTGACGAATGACAGGAGAGGAAAATGGTTGCAGCAGTACGCGTGCACAAAGTGGGCGGTCCGGAGGTTTTGACCTACGAGCAGGTCGAGGTCGCGGCCCCGGGGCAGGGTCAGATCCGCGTGAAGCAACACGCCTGCGGCGTCAATTTCATCGATACCTATTTCCGCATGGGGATGTATCCGTCGCCGGTCGGCCTGCCGTTCATTGCCGGCAATGAAGGCGCCGGCGAGGTGGTCGCGGTCGGCCCCGGCGTGACCGACCTCAAGGTCGGCGATCACGTCGGCTATGTGACGGCGCTCGGCTGCTACGCCGAG
>DATJYT010000214.1:0-14389 GCA_035499475.1 Xanthobacteraceae bacterium
AAATAACGGCAGATGGCGATCGATTCCGTGATTACCGTGCCGTCGTCGAGAACCAGCACCGGCACCCGCTGCATCGGGTTGATGGCCGTAAAAGCGTCGCTGCGCTGTTCCAGCTTGCCGAGATCGACCTGCTCGGTCGGAACTGTAATTTTCTTTTCCGCCATGAATATGCGCACGCGCCGCGGGTTGGGGGCGCGGCCGCCGTCGTAAAGCTTCATGGAACACTCCCTGTCCTGCCGAGCGGAACTTATCGCGCGCCGGACGGCCCGGCCAGAAGCCGCGCCGGCGAAGCCATCGCATGGCGCGTGTTTCGCGCCGCCAAACTGTGAAAAAGCCTTTCATTAACCAGTATGTTAGAGCCCACTTAAGCGTGGCCTTAAGGAATTTAGGCCACTTTCGCCCCGAATTATCGGCACCTTCGGGACGTGATGCCCAGCACGACCAGCGAACAGCGCGATCTCGCTTCGCCGGCCGCCGCCTCGTCAGCGAAGCGGCGCCTTGCCGCCCAGCACGTGCGCGAGGCGCGCGACCGGCTGACCTCGACCAGCGGCACGCGCCCGGTGTTCGACTACGAACTGCTGCGCCAATTCGCCCAGAACCGGCTGTCGGCCTCGCCGGTGATCCTGCTGCTGATCGTGACCATCGGCCTGCTCTCCGGCTTGTGGACCGGGGCGCTGACGTCGGGCGTATGGACGGCGGGCGCACTCGTCATCCATCTCGTCATCGTGCGCAAGTGTCGCCAGTTCCTCGAGGAGCCGGCATCGTCCGTCAATCTGCGCGCATCGCGGCTGCGCTTCATCTTGCTCGATCTGTTCTTCGGCATGGCGTGGACGTTCATCCTGATCAATCCGATCGGCGTCGACGAGCAGTCCGGCACCTTCATGCTGTTCGTCATGCTGCTGGTGGTCGCCATTTCGAGCATGCTGGCGTCGAGCCTGCCGATCGCGGTGTTCGCGCTGACGCTGCCGGTCACCAGCGCCATCGCGCTCGACTTCGCGATGAACGGTACGCTGCACGACTATATCCTCGCCGCCATGGCGCTGACGGCCGAAGGTTACTTCTCGCTGCTCGCCTATCGGCTCTACTCGACGACGCTTGCCACGCTAGAAGCGCGCGCCGAGAAGGACGCGCTGATCGGTGAACTCGAGCAATCCAAGTCGATCTCCGACGAAGCGCGCCGCCGCGCCGAGGCCGCCAACATCGCCAAGTCGCGCTTCCTGGCACAGATGAGCCACGAGCTGCGCACGCCGCTCAACGCCATCCTCGGCTTCTCCGAAGTGATGAAGGCGGAGATTTTCGGGCCGCACAATGTGCCCATGTACAAGGATTACGCGGCCGACATTCACAATTCCGGCGTTCACCTGCTCAATCTCATCAACGAAATCCTGGACCTGTCGCGCATCGAAGCGGGGCGTTACGAGCTCAACGAAGAGCCGGTATCGCTCAACCGCGTGGTCGAGGATTGCCATCACCTGATGAAGCTGCGCGCCGGCAATCGCGGCCTCACCATCCACGAAATGTTCGAACCGGACTTGCCGCGGCTGTGGGGCGACGAGCGCGCGGTGCGCCAGATCTGCCTCAACCTCCTCTCCAACGCCATCAAGTTCACGCCGCAAGGCGGCGAAATCTGGCTGAAGGTAGGCTGGACCGCCTCCGGCGGCCAATACATGAGCGTGAAGGACACCGGCCCGGGCATTCCCGAGGAGGAAATCCCGATCGTCCTCGCCTCGTTCGGCCAGGGCACGAATTCAATCAAGTCGGCCGAGCAAGGCGCCGGCCTCGGCCTGCCGATCGCCAAGAATCTGATCGATCTTCACGGCGGCACGTTCGCGCTCAAGTCGAAGCTGCGCATCGGCACTGAGGTGATCGTCACCTTCCCGCCCGAACGCGTCATGTCGGCACTGGGGCCGATCTCCGGCACAGCGCCGCCGCTGCAGCCGACGACCGAAGCGCCGTCGGCCTCCGAGGAGCGCAGCTCTCGCGCCAAGAAGGCGCTGCTCGGCACCTTGGGCTAGGCGCTGGACGCCTGAGTCTCAAGGCCATTGCGTTGCCGCGCGCGCTGTCTATGGTGCGCGGCGATTCCCGCCGAGACCATGCATGGCCAGCATCGAAACTCCCTGCATTCGAGTCTGTGTCGTTCATCCGACGCGGCCGCTTTGCATCGGCTGCGGCCGCAGTCTCGACGAGATTGCGCGCTGGATCGACCTGACCGACGCCGAGCGCACGCGGATCATGGCGTTATTACCGGCGCGGCGCGCGGAACTTTCGGCGCCGGCCGCCGGCGCGGCGACGATCCCGGCCTAGGAGAGCGCTCCCCGTGCGCCCGCGTCTGTTCCTGCTGCTGCTGATCGGTGTCCTGGTCGCGATCCTGATCCTGTTCGCGCGGCACCAATCCGGGACGATCGGCCCGATCTCGACCAACGACTTCGGCTCACTCGCCTACAAGCTGGCGCTCCTGGTGTTTCTCGGCGGCACGCTGATCACGATGTTCCGCGAGCGCTTCACCCAGGCGATCACGGCGGCGCTGCTGTGGGTCGTCGTGGGCCTCGCGCTGATCGTCGGCTACTCGTACCGATTCGAGCTTAGCGGCATCGTCGAGCGCGTGCGCGCCGAATTGATGCCGGGCACCGCCATATCGCGCGGCCGCAACGTCGAGATCGCGCGCACCAATACCGGCGATTTCGCCATCACGGCGCAGATCAACGGCGCCCGCGTACCGATGGTGCTCGACACCGGCGCGAGCTCGGTCGTGCTCACGCGCGACGACGCCAAGGCGGCCGGACTGCCGCTCGAAGTCCTGAACTACACGGTGAGCATCGACACCGCCAACGGCCGCACCCGCGCCGCGCCGGTGACCCTCGACCGCATCGCCATCGGCGGCCTGGTCGAGCGCTCGGTCGAGGCGCTGGTGGCGCAGCCGGGACAATTGCGCACCAGCCTCCTCGGCATGAGCTTCCTCAACCGGCTGCAAAGCTGGGAAGTGAGCGGCGACCGGCTGCAGCTGCGCGGTTACCCGTGATCAGAACAAGCTGATCAAAAAACGCATCGACACCAGCAGCAGGAACGTGCTGAACACGATCTCGAGGGTCCGCCGCGACAGACGGTGGGCGAACCGCGCGCCGTAAGGCGCGGCGAAGCTCGATACCGGCGCCATCACCGCGACACCGATGAGCGATACGAAGCCGAGCGAGAACGGCGGCAGCAGCGCGCGGTCGTGCAGGCCGGCGAGAACATAGCCGAGCGTGCCGACGATGGTGATCGGCACGCCGAGCCCCGAGGAGGTCGCGACCGCGTTGTGGATCGGCTTGCCGTAGAGCGTCAGCACGATGTTCGACAGCGAGCCGCCGCTCACCCCCATCAGCGAGCCGGCGAGCCCGATGCCGAAGCCGTAGAGCGTCATCGGCACGGTGCCGGGCAGATCGGTGCCGAGGTTCCAGCGGTCGCCGGCGAACAGAAATTTCGTTGCGATGAATCCGGCGATCAGCACGAAGGCGAGTTTGAAAACGGCCGGCGGCGCGAACGCCGCGATCACGGCGCCGCAAGCGACGCCGATCACCGCCGGAATGGCCCACAGCCTGATCACCCGCGGAATGACGAGCCCTTTGGCCCGATGGGTGACATAGGAGCGGATCGTGGTCGGCAGGATGATCGCGATCGAGGTGCCGACGCAGAGCTGCATACGCACCTCTTCCGGCACGCCGAGCACGCGGAACACCTCGTAAAGCACCGGCACGATCACGGCGCCGCCGCCGATGCCGAACAAGCCGGCGAGAATGCCGGTGATCACGCCGCCGATGACGATGGCCAGGGCAAGCCAGAGAATCTCGCTCAACCCGACGCCGAAAATCATTTTTGTTCCGGGACTGACGACTAGGCCGCGATGTGCGCCAATTCACGCTCGCTGTCCAGGACGAGCGCCAAGGCGGCGGTGAGCAACTCCGCGCCCGCGCCCGGCGTGGTAGCCGCTGCGGCAAGATGCCGACGGTACGCGCGCGCTCCGGGCACCGCGCGGAACAAGCCGTGCAGGTGGCGGGTGATGTTGTGCAGCCGCACGCCCTGCGCCAACTCGCGCTCGATATAGGGGCGCAAGGCTGCCGCCGCCTCCTTGGGCGACGCAAACGGTGCATCTTCGCCGAAAATCAGCGCATCGACGGCAAGGAGCCGCCACGGCTCCTGATAGGCGGCGCGGCCCAGCATCACGCCGTCGACATGATCAAGATGCGTCAACGCCGCCTCGACGCTCGCTACTCCGCCATTGAGAACGATCGGCAGTCCTGGATGCGCCGCCTTGAGCCGATAGACCCGGGCATAGTCGAGCGGCGGCACTTCGCGGTTTTCCTTGGGCGAGAGACCCTTGAGCCAGGCTTTGCGGGCGTGGACGATGAGCGCATCGACGCGCGCCCGCTCGACGGCCACGGCAAGAGCCTCAAGCGCCTCCTCGGGATCCTGCTCGTCAATGCCGATGCGGCATTTGACGGTGACGGGGATCGCCACCGAAGCCTTCATCGCCGCGACGCAATCGCCGACCAGCGCCGGCTCCGCCATCAGGCAGGCGCCGAAGCGGCCGTCCTGCACCCGGTCGGACGGACACCCGACATTGAGATTGATCTCGTCGTACCCGGCGTCCGCGCCGATACGGGCGCACGCCGCAAGCGCGCGCGGATCGCAACCGCCAAGCTGCAACGCCAGCGGATGCTCGGCCGCATCGAAGCGCAACAGCCGCGACCGGTCGCCATGCAGCACCGCGCCGGTGGTCAGCATCTCGGTGTAAAGCAGCGCCCGGCGCGTCAGCAGACGATGGAAGAACCGGCAGTGCCGGTCGGTCCATTCCATCATCGGGGCAATGCAAAAACGATGCGGGCAGCTCTGCGCCGATTTCGGCGACTTTTCAATCATTCCGTCGGTTTTCATTTCGCTTTGTATCGTATCATTTGCTGCCGTTCATTTCTCGTGCGGCGGGGCTTGGCGCCGCGATGGTCAGCGATCAGCTCCCAACATCTTGAGCATCCGGTCGAACCGCTCGCCGGCCATTGACACGGTATCGAGTACATTGGTGTCGAGTTCATCCCGCGCCATTGAATGCACGTCCAGATGCTCTTGCGTCCCGTAGCCGAGGCGGTGGACTGTCGCGCGCAGGCGGTCGGCGAGAAATATCGAAAGCGCCCGGTAAAAGCGATAGCCAAAGGCCACGTCGGCCTCGAGTTTGCTCGACATGGCGTTTTTGTCCAGGAACAGGGCGAGGCCGTCGCTCGTCGCCGTGACAGTGGCCGAAGGAGGGGCCGAATCCACAAACGACATCTCGCCAACGATCTCGCCGGCGCCGAGCCGGGCGATCTCACCGACGGCCTGCGCGGTGACGAGACATTCGCCTTGGAGCAAAATAATAACCGACTCCACGGGCAATCCCTCGCGGATCAAAATCTCGCCGCGGCTTACGCGACGCCGGATGCCGGTGCTCGCGATCCATGCCACGTCAGCGTCCGTGAGCAACCCGAAAATATACAGAACTTTGCGCATGAGAGCTTCCTGATTTCGCGCAGCGGGCTAAAGCAGCTGGCGCTTTGCAAACTCGGCGAATATGCCGGGTGCATTGACAAGTTCGGTGAAAGTCCCGGACTGGACGATTTTTCCGGCGGCGAGCACGATGATCCGATCGGCGCTTTTCACGGTGCTTAGCCGCTGTGCGATCACGATGCGGGTCACATTGAGCTTCGCCAGCGACCCGCTGACGACGGCTTGGGTGCGGTTATCGAGCGCGCTGGTGGCTTCGTCGAACAGCAGGATGCGCGGACGATGGACCAGCGCGCGCGCGATCATCAGCCGCTGGCATTGTCCGCCCGAAAGCGTGTTCGCTCCCTCGGCGACCATCGTGTGCATTCCCATGGGCATTGCTTCAATGTCGCCGTCAAAGCCCGCCAGCCGCGCCGCCTCCCACGCCCGCTCCAACGGCAATTGCGCGCCGCCACAAATATTCTCGTAGAGACTGCCGGTCGTTAGCTTGCCGTTTTGCAGGATGACCCCGAGCTGGCGGCGAACGGCGACGATGTCGAGGGTATCGATGGCCTTGCCGTCGAAAAAAATAGTGCCGGCTTCCGGCTTCTCGAAGCCGAGCAGCAGTCGCAATACGGTCGACTTGCCGCTGCCGGACGGGCCGACCAGGGCGACATATTCCCCGCGGTCGATCTGCATCGCAAGTTTGTCGAGGATCAACGGGCCGCCCGGGGTGTAGCGGAACGTGACTTGCTCGAGCTCGATCGCGCCGGTGAGTTCGCCCGGCGGATTGCGGGGCTCGCCGATTTCCGTCGGCTCAGCGAGGAGCGGCCGCAAGCGGTCCGTTCGCGGAACGCCGATTAATGTCGCGCCGATCGCCGTGGCCACCTGGCCGACAGCTTCCAACGACTGACCGAATGCAACAAAGAACGCCAGGAACTGACCGCTATCGAGCGCGACATGATCCAGCCGGCGTCCGGCTCCGGCAAAGATGAGAAGCAATGCCAGAGTTGGAAACGCCGACTCGAACACATTGAGCCGGTTCGCGGTGCGCTGCGAAGCAAGAAACTGCCGCTTCTGCTCGGCGAACTTGTGCGCCCAAACTGCGAGCGCGCGCTGCGTGGCGCAAGCCACCCGCAATTTGCCGACGCCGGTCAGCAGTTGAAGCACGAGGCCCTGGGCCTTGCCGTCGAGCTCGAAGTGCCGTCGCTCGCGGCGCAACCTGATGGCCGAGGTGACCGCAATGGCGGCGCCACGCACGCCGGTGAGCGCGAGAGCAATCAGCGCCAGCCTAAAATCGAAATAAAACATCAGCGCAAAGCTGAACAACGCGAGCACGCCCGCGAGCAGTCCCTGGATCGAGTGGCCGGCTGCAACACGCCGGATGGCTTCGATCCCGAGCGCACGATCGGTCAGGTCGCCTGCCGAATATTGGCGAAAAAACGAGACCGGCAGCCGCAGCAGCCTGTCGGCGATACCGGACTGCAGCACGCGGTCGAGTACGCCTTCGAGCCGCAGAATTGCAACGCTCTGGACGATCTTGAATCCGGCCACACCGATCGCGACCATCGCCAGACCGACGGCGCAGTATGTGAGCTGATCCCATTCGGTCCGCGGGATTACCGAATCAATGAGGACCTCTGTGATCAGCGGCGTCGCCAGGCCGATCACACCCATCCCGAGCGCGCAGAACAGAATGCGCAGGACGTCCGCAGCACCGTGTCCCAGGGAGAAACGAAGCAGCCCTGCCACAGAACCGGTCAGCTTCGGCAACTGCGCATAGAACATCATCGCTTCGGGCGCGAGCTCCGCCGCGACTTTTGCATCGACGCGCCGGCCGACGGCGTGGCCGGCTTCGGCAACCACATAATGACGAGACGTAACCGGAATCAGAGCGACCGGTCGGCGCTCTTCGCCCCGCCAAGCGACGAGCGCACCGACATCGCGCTGCCACCAATTCCCGCGGAGCAGCACGCGACGGGAACGAAGTCGGGACCAACGCGCGATCTCGGCGGCGTCAATCAGACCTTGCTGAGAACGGTCGCGGTTCAGAGGGGAGATAATGTGCTCTCCGATCGCCTCCGCGACGATTCTGCAAATATCGAGCAGCGGATCTGCCCCTCCCAGCCGAAAATGGACATCCGGAGTCGGAGCCAGCACGGCAGCGAGCTCGGTGACCAGTTGGCCGCCTTGCCCGGCCGCCCGGCGGATGCTTTCGCGCAGCCTTTCAGCTTCAACATCGCGGGCGGTTGTGAGCCGCTCGGCGACGCGCCCCATGGCAAAGGCGTGGAACTGGTCGACAGCCCGCCAGATATCGCCGCCGGACATTTCGTTGGTGTGGAGGATGCGCACCGTGGTGTCGGCGCGGGCCTCGCCCCACATTCTGGATGCCAGTGGGGTAGGCAGATCGCCGGCCCGACACGAGGACGCTCCGCCCATGAGCGCGATTTCTCCGCTTTCAACCGCGAGCCAGGCCACCCCATGGGCAGGCGCGCGCAATTGCTGTCCGGATTCGAGCGCAATCGCTGCACCACGTTCTACCGCCCGGACGTTCCAGCCGGCCTCTGATTCGACTACCGCCGCTGCGAGCGCCGCGATCCACCCGTCGATGTCGTTGCGATCCTCAATAAGGTCGCGGTCGAGAACCAGCACCTCGGCGCTCTGAGCGCCAACTGCGATCGCGCCGATCGACGGGCCTGGTGCGCCAACGACGATAGAGGGCAATCCGAGGATGATCCCGCCGGTCTCGATGCGGCACAAATGGTGCCGCGCCCCGGCGGGAGAATCCTGGAGCATCGGCACGGCAAACACGTCGGCATGTCCGCGAACGATCCGAAGCGCACCGGTGGGATCGTCAAGCAGACGCGGCCGACGGCCGTCGAGCGGCACGCATTCGGGCTGCCGCACCAATCGGACACCGCCACCGACCGGGGGCGTCCGCGTCGCTTTCCCAAAAACACGCTCGTTCATTCTTGCGCCACCAGTTGGGCGTAAAGGCCGGTCTGTGCCAACAACTCCTCATGCGTGCCGCGCTCGGCCACCTTGCCGTGGTCGAGGACGATGATTTCGTCGCAGTCACGAACCGTACTCAGCCGGTGCGCGATGATGATGCAGGCACAGCCGCGACGCCGCAAATTGTCGTCGATCTGCTGCTCGGTATAAGGATCGAGCGCGGCGGTCGCTTCATCGAGCACCAGAATGGTCGGGTTGCCGACCAACGCCCGAGCGATTTCGATGCGCTGCCGCTGACCGCCGCTGAAGTTAAAGCCGCCTTCCGCGACGTGACAATCGTAATTGCCCAGGCGGGTGGTGATTTCCTCGTTGATCAACGCATCCTTGAGCGCTTCGGAAATATTCGTCTCGGCAACGCTTGGGTCCCACAGTGTCAGGTTGTCGCGCGCGGTGCCTTCGAAAAGGAATATGTCCTGATCGACATAGGCGACTGAATTGGCAAAGACTTCCGGCGCCACATCCTTGAAAGGCTGACCGTCGTAGCGGATTTCGCCGGACCACGGCCTGAGCAGTCCACAGATCAGGCGGCCGACGGTCGATTTTCCGCTGCCGGTGCTGCCGACGAACGCAATCCGCATTCCAGGCTGAAGGGTAAGCGACAGCCCGTCGATGAGCGGCGGCTCAAGCGGCGAATAACCGAATTGGATATCCCGCAATTCGACGTGTCCGGACAACTTCGCCGGCAGGCGCGCGCCGTCTGGCGGCACAGCCGCCCTGGTTTCAGCCGGATAGTTCAAGACGTCCTCAAGCCGCGCCAGATCGGCCTTCACCGCCTGAAACTCGGCGGCAAATTGCACCAACGCATTGATCGGGGCGGCGAAGCTCATCATCAAGGATTGGAACGCCACCACGCTGCCGATCGTCATCGCGCCGTGGATGACCCGCGCACCGCCCACGGCAAGGATGATTGCCGTCGTCGAAGCGGCGAAGAAGGCCGGAAACACATCGAGTATGGTCGAATAGCCGCCGACGCTCTGGTTGAGGTTTAACAGCTTGGCCTGAAAGCCCGCCCAGCGGGCGAAGGCGTCGTTCTCAAGGCCGCCGGCCTTGAGCGATTCGATCGTACGCACGAGGCCGATCGTGCTGGCGTGAAGCTTGCCGCGCTCGACCGCGGCGCTGCGATTGAGTTCTTCGAGGCGTCGGCTGATGGTCTTCAACAAAACCACGTTCAGCAGCGCAATGCCGATACAAATCGCCGCAAGGGTGAAATCAAACAGCGCCATCGCCACGGCGAAGAAGACAAGTGAAATCAGATTGAGCGCATTGGTGGCGAGGCCCCCCGACAAAAGGCGCGCCACCTGCTCGTTGGCGGCGACCCGGCTGGTAACGTCGCCGGCATGGCGCTGGGTGTAAAATTCCATGGGCAGCGACATCAAATGCCAGAGGAAACGTCCGGCCATGGCCACGCCAAGCTTGGCCTGCAGCCGCAACAGCAGCGATTGCTGAAAGGCGGTCACGATCCCGCGGGCGGCCGCGGTGAGGGCCATGCCGATCAGCAGCGGCACGAACCAGTCTTTCAAATTGCGCACCAGAATGTCATCGACGAAGATTTTGCCGAACGCCGGAATGATGATCCCGGGTATTGCCAACGCCACGCTCGACGCGAGGAGAAGCGCCACCGCGGATTTCGAATGAGCAAGCTCGCGCGCCAGAATCGGAAACACCGTCGGCTTGCGGCCGGCGGGGCGAAAATCCGGACCGGGCTCCATGGCCAGGACCACGCCAGTGAAGGCGGAATCAAATTCGGCGAGATCTATGGTGCGGTGACCGACCGCGGGGTCGTTGATATAGGCACGCTTCTCGTCAAGCCGCTCGAGCACCACGAAATGATTGAACTGCCAATGAATGATCGCCGGCATCGGCAAGTCGTTGAGCGTCTCCGGCTCCTTGCGAAAGCCCTTGGCGATAAGCCCAAAACGTCGCGCCGCCTTGATGATATTGCTCGCCTTGGTGCCATCACGGGACACGCCGCAGACGACGCGCAATTGCTCCAGCGGAATCCACAGCCCATGATAGGCGAGGACCATCGCCAGCGAGGCGGCGCCGCATTCGACCCATTCCATTTGCAGGATGGTCGGCGTCCTCCAGCCGGACCGGAAACTGGTGCGTTGCCACGCGGCGGCGACGGCACGCAAGGGCGAGCCGATGGAGCCCATGAGACTGGCCGGGGACACGCCCTATCCCTCTATTCCGCTCACCCGTCGCAGGATTGGAACGACGAGGTCGATCGGTGGCCGCTCGCGCGTCGTGACTTCAGCCCGCGCCAGCGTACCCGTCGTGAGATGAAGCGGCGGGCCCCTGCCCGATGACCAGCGATAACCGCTGAATGCCGCGGCGTCCCGCTCCAGTCGGACAAGCACGGCGTAGGGCGCGCCGGCCTCCGAAAAGCGCTTGACCAGAGTTTCATTGTGCAACTCGGCCGCCATTCCTTCGGGAGTTACCGGAAACTCCGATATGCTGGCGACCTTGCCGATCATCGTGCCGAACTCCTCGCGCTTGGCGGTACTCGGCTCGATCCTCACTTCCATGCCGGGTTGAATGTCCTTGCCGCGATCCGCCGGGACATAGATGACCGCCTCGAGGCCTGCTCCTTCGGTCTGTATCGCCACGACCGGCGTGCCGGCGGCAAGAACGCCGCCGGGTGAAACCTTGATCTCGAAAACCTGTCCGTCGATCGGGCTCTCCAATTGAGAATCCCGCTGCAGCCTGCCGGCAAGCTGGTCCATGAGACGCCGCGCCTCGTTCACCTTGAACTGGGAATCGAGCAAATCGAGTTGACGCCGCGATTCATCTTCGCGCATCTGGCCGTCGAGGCGCTGAATCTCATTCTGTGATTCGGTGATCCGTTGCTGGGTGGCGGCAAGATCGGCGCGGCGGTCTTCCAGTTCGCGCCGCGTCACGAAGCCTTTTGCGTTCAATCCTTCGAGGCCCGCGACTTCGCTGGTCAGGTAGGCGACGCGCTGCCGGGCTGCCGCGATGATCTGCTCAAGGCCGGCTTTTTGTGCCGCGACATTGGCTGCCTTTATTTCCAGCTCACGCTTGATCGCAGCGATAAGCTGTTCGTGCTCGCGCCCGCGTTCTTTGAGCACCTCAATAGCGTTGCGATAGCGCTGTTCAGTTTCGGTCTGGTCGATATGGGCGATGACTTGGCCCTGGCTGACGTGATCGCCGACCGCGACATCGACCGTCGCAAGGCTGCCATTGACCGCGGAAACCGCATCAACCAGCCGGCCTGCGTCACTGATAAGAATGCCATTGCCGGCGACACGCGTCGGCAGCCGGCCGATGATGCTCCAGACTACGACGACGATGAGGCAAATGCCGATCACCAGTGCAGCCGCCCAGTCGGCTGGCCGCGTCACATCGATGAGCTGATCGAGCTGTTCGGGCGAAGACAGCCGCTCAATCGCGCTTGCGCGAAAAATGTCTTCCGAGGTAGCGCTCACCTCACGCTCCGCCGAAGCTTTGCGCCAGCCCGTTTCCTTGGCGGAATGCTGACCGGCAACCAACCATCCTCAAAGGTCCAGGATCGCTACCACTTTTATCCCAATAACCCGCTAACGGCGCCACAATAGCACCGTGCCGTGCCGACGGAACAGAGCGCCTTGGTGCTGGCATAAACGCGAGCCGCTCCGGCTCGGAATTCAGTCGTCGCGGCGCGCGTCGGGAATAACCTCGGTTCACGCCCATGCCTGCAGTTCAGCAGGGATCAGGCGGCTCGAGTTTGCCAGCGCTAACCCGCCTCAGTTCGTCGTCCGTTAGTTCTTCGCTCGAAGCGCTTTTGCGGGCGACGTTGGAAGGTCGCGGCTTTGAGTCCGCCGGCTTGTTGTCTCGTGGCAGCTTGTCCTCGCGCATGGGCATCTCACCAATCGTTCGCGGCCATCAACGACCCAATAAAAACAATACCGCATATTGCTGGAAATTGCTGTGATGAGGATCACCGACGGCAAATAACGCGGCCTTTAGAAAGGCTTTTGTCCAGGGCGAAGCCGGCTTCCCCTTGGGCTCAAGTTGCTGCCGCAACGCCGCGTCGGATGCGACCAAGCCCCTCCACAAGGGCATTCGATACAGGCCTAACCTCGATCGCACGTCTTTGATTTATCTGCCGACACGCGGGCGCCGGCGAAGGTCACGCGCCCTTCTTGCCTGCCATAGCGCCGCCGGCGACCTTCTTCAATTCTTCTTCCGACAGCTCCCTCGCGGTGGAACCGATTGAAGGCTTATCCTTCTTCGTTCCCTGCTTTGGAGTCTTGTGATCTTTCATGTTAACCTCCCTTCGACGGGCTGGCGCGTTTGCGCAGCTGGTTTCGCATTCAAGCGAATAAAATCTCGACGCGTTTATTGTGTGTGATTTTTAGCACATGAGGGTAGCATCCTCAACGCCGTTGCAGGTTTGAAAGAGCGACTGCCCGGTAACGGTGATGCCCGATCCGAACAGCGGACTATGATACCATGGTCAATCAACGCGTTTTGTGAACCGGGCCGCCGCGAAGGAACAAAACCGTGAGGCCCCGTAAACTGGACTGTCTCGCCTGTCCGTCTTTTTGTTGCTTCTTTGGCTATGTTGATGTTTCAGCCAAGGAAGTGAAACGTCTCGCCAAGTTCCTCGGGATAACTGAAGAACAATTTGAGCGTCGGCACTTGCGCGGGCACAGCCCGGCAGGTGAAATGCTTATCAAGGAAGGGCTGCAAGTCTGCCAATTTCTCGGCGAAGACCGCAAATGCACGGTTTATGAAGCCAGACCTCAAGTTTGTCGAAGCTATCATTGCTGGGAACAGAAGGACGAGGGCCTCGTGGTCTACCGGCTCGCGGCATTCGTCCAAAAGCCGTTGGGCCGAATGAAAAAGCCAGTGAAAATAGGCGCTCAACGCGGCAGCCGTTTCGCACCGCAAGGACCGGCATCGACCAGCAAATCGAGTGATCTGTGACCGCCATCACAATTCTTGCCGCGAAATCGGCTAAAGATTACAGTGTGGAGAGGTTGACCTTTAGGTGAAGTAATTGGTTTGTCGATCGCATCATAGGAAGCGAGGATCATGAGCGAGCAGAGCGAACAGAAAACAGTGGCGCCTGTCATCACCACGAAACAAGACGCGCCGAACGAGGTCGATCAGGGAAAAGGAGAACTGAGCGAGACAGATCTTGCGAAGGTTAATGGGGGAATCGGTTCGGCAAGTTCCGGCGCCGGAAAAGTCACGTTCAACCCATTTTCGATCACTCGTAAATGACGTCGGCGAACACCGTGCCTGCTGCATCATAGAGAACGATCATGAGCAAACAGAGCGAAAAGAAAGAAACGGGACCCGTCATCTCCACAGCAAAAGGCGCGCCGAACGCGGCGAGCCGGGGAAAGAGCGAAATCAGCGAACGAGATCTTGAAAAGGTTGCCGGAGGCGTGACGTTTGAATACGGAGCGCTTCAGGTCAAATATACCCCACAAAAACCGGACGGAACCACCGGATAGGCCGCCTGGATGCTGGCGTTGGGGATCACAAGAGGAGACCGCTCATGGCGACTGAAAAGCCGAACAAGCACGAGCCTGCGAAGAAGCAACGCGAAGACGCCAAGATTGCTGAATCGAAAGAAATCAGCGATGACGAACTGAAAGAGGTGTCCGGCGGTCTTCCTTCATCCGACGGCACCGTCGGCAGCGGCTGCGTGATATCGTAAGGTTTGCGGGCGGGTAGGACCTTCGCTATTTGGTAGCGATTGTCTGACTGCCCCAAACCGTCCCTCGAGGTGGCCCTCCCTAAATCGAACCACGATTGGGTGGTTGCCCCCTATCGCCGAGACCGCGAGGCAGCGGTCCCGCCAGGTGAGGTTTTCCAATACGTCATAGACGCTCACCGGAACCACCGCGGACCTTACACCGCGGCAGGCGAGCTT
>DATJYT010000215.1:0-15242 GCA_035499475.1 Xanthobacteraceae bacterium
GTCATGGCGTTTGAGGAGGAGTTCGGTTGCGAAATTCCGGACGATGCGGCCGAGACGATTTTGACCGTCGGCGACGCCGTCAAGTTCCTTGAAAAGAACGCCAAGAGCTGATCGACGGTCGTTTTTTGGCCGCCATTAAATGACATGCGCGCGATTCCGCGACATCCGCCTTTCGTCTTGTGCGGATGCCTGGCGCGGGAATGACGCCGAGCCTATTTGCATCGGCGGTGACGCCTCTCAGGAGTGCCGATGATGAGACGGGTCGTCGTCACTGGTGTCGGCATGGTGACGCCGCTCGGTTGCGGGGTCGAGCCTACGTGGAAACGTTTGCTCGCCGGCGAAAGCGGAATCAAAGGCGTCGAAAAATTCGATGTCTCCGATCTGCCTTGCAAGATCGCCGGTCAGATTTTCCGCGGCGACGGCAAGGAAGGCACCTTCAATCCGGACGATTGGATGGAGCCGAAGGAGCAGCGCAAGGTCGACGACTTCATCATCTATGCGATGGGCGCTGCGACCCAGGCGCTCAACGATGCCGACTGGCATCCGCGCGATTATGAGGATCAGATCGTCAGCGGCGTGCTGATCGGCTCCGGCATCGGCGGCATTGAAGGCATCGCGGAGACAGCGCTGCTGCTGCGCGATCGCGGGCCGCGCCGCGTTTCGCCTTTCTTCATCCCCGGCCGCATCATCAATCTCGCTTCCGGCTATGTGTCGATCACGCATTCGCTGAAGGGCCCCAATTCGGCGGTCGTCACCGCCTGCTCGACCGGGGCGCACGCAATCGGCGATGCCGGACGGCTGATCGCGCTCGGCGACGCCGACGTTATGGTGGCCGGCGGCACCGAATCTCCGATCAACCGCATCTCGCTCGCGGGATTTGCGGCTTGCCGCGCGCTGTCGACCGGATTCAACGACACGCCCGAACGCGCCTCGCGGCCCTATGACCGCGATCGCGATGGTTTCGTGATGGGCGAGGGCGCCGGCGCGGTGGTGCTCGAGGAATACGAGCACGCCAAGCGGCGCGGCGCGCGCATCTATGCCGAGCTTATCGGTTACGGCCTTTCCGGCGATGCCTTCCACATCACCGCGCCGGCCGAGGACGGCGACGGCGCGCTGCGTTGCATGAGGGCGGCGGTGCGCCGTGCCGAGGTGTCGCCGGAAGAAATCGATTACATCAACGCCCACGGCACCTCGACGCCGCTCGGCGACGAGATCGAGCTCAAGGCTGTCGAGCGCCTGGTCGGCAACGCCGCCGGCGGCATCTCCATGTCTTCGACGAAGTCGTCGATCGGCCACCTGCTCGGCGCCGCCGGTGCGGTCGAGGCGATCTTCTGCCTGCTGGCGATGCGCGACCAAGTGGCGCCCCCCACAATCAATCTCGACAACCCTTCGGTAGCGACCGCCATTGATCTCGTCCCTCATAAGGCGCGGCAACGGCCGATCAACGTCACCTTGTCGAATTCATTCGGGTTCGGCGGCACCAATGCCAGCCTGGTGTTTCGCCGGCTGGCTGCGTAGACGTATCGCCATTTCGCCATATTTGCTCCGCACTCGCCTGCGATCCAGCGTAGAGATGCGCCCGGAGGTCTCCCGCCCAGTGACCTATGGGCACAAACAGGAAAATCTGCGAGCATCCGGTTCTGCCAGGGAGCTCGCGTAAAGTGCCCAGCATGTCTATCGCACCATCGGACATTCGGCGGTGACGGAATCCAAACCACCGTCAAACGGCAGCGCTGCGGCAGCGTCGCCCGCTCGCTCTGCGGACAAGGCGGAGGCCGTCGCGGCCGGCAAAGAGGCCGCGTCCAAAGCATCTGCCGCTCCGATGTCTCCCGCCGCATCCGCAGCCTCCCCGAAGGCGGCGCCTGCGCCACAGCAGCCAGCGCGCATTGCCGCGCGCACCAACGGTGCGGCGCCCGCACCACCGGCCGCGGCGCCTGCTTCCGCAAACTCCGCCAAGGGCGCTGCCGTGGAGTCGATGCTTGCCGCAGCCAGGGCGGCAGCCGCGGCGGCGCAGTCTCGTCCGGCCGGGAACGCAGCCGCGGTGCGCCGCCCGGTCGCGCCGGGCGAGTCCTCGCAGCCTGCCGCGCCCGTGTCATACTCCCGCGATCCCGGACGGGCCGTGCCGGGCGCGGGCGAGCCTTACCCGCCCATATCGGAGCGGCTCGCGAACGGATTAAGCCCAGCGCCGACGGATGCGAAGCCCGCAGGCCCCACGCGCCTCGCGCCGCGCAGTCCGCGAACCGCGATCGAGCCCGATACGGTTGATATGCCGATGCGACGTTCCTCAAGTGCACGGCATCCTCTCGTCATCGTCGGCAACGCCATCATCACGATCTTCGTGTTGATCGGCATCGTGGTCGGTGTCGCGCTGTTCTTCGGCAAGCAGCGGTTTGAAGCGCCCGGCCCGTTGCCGCAAGACCGCGTCGTCAACATTCCCCACGGCTCCGGCGTTCGCGACATCGCCGACGTTCTCCAGCGCGAAGGCGTCATCGATCAGCCGTGGGTGTTCATCGGCGGCGTGCTGGTGCTCAAGGCGCGCGAAGATCTCAAAGCGGGCGAATATCAGTTCCAGGCGCATGCGAGCCTGCGCGACGTGGTTGCAACAATCGTCGAGGGGCGGGTGGTCGCGCACCAGTTCAGCATTCCGGAAGGCTTGACCTCCGAGCAGGTCGTCGCGCGATTGCTTGAAGACGACGTTCTTACCGGCAATATCAAGGAGGTGCCGCGCGAGGGCAGCCTCTTGCCGGACACCTATAATTTCACCCGCGGGGTCTCGCGTGAGCAGATGATCCAGCGCATGCAGCAGGCGCAGCAACGCCTGGTCAAAGAGATCTGGGATCATCACTCGGCTGATTCGACGATCAAGACGCCGGACCAGCTTGTGACGCTGGCGTCTCTGATCGAGAAGGAAACCGCCAAGCCCGAGGAGCGCACCCGCGTCGCCGCCGTCTTCATCAACCGGCTGAAGCAGAAGATGCGGCTGCAGTCGGACCCGACCATCATCTACGGGCTGGTCGGCGGCAAAGGCACGCTGGGCCGTCCGATCATGAAGAGCGAGATCGACCAGCCGACGCCGTACAACACCTATCAGATCGACGGCCTGCCGCCCGGGCCGATCTGCAATCCGGGGCGCGCCGCCCTCGAAGCGGCCGCCAATCCGGCGCGAACGCGCGAGCTCTATTTCGTTGCCGACGGCACCGGCGGCCATGTGTTCGCCGAGACCTACGAGCAGCATCAGAAGAATGTCGCGCGGCTGCGGCTCCTCGAGACCGATCAGAAAGATCAAAGCGCCGCGGACCCGCCGGCGCCGGCGCCAACCGCCGCGCCTCAGCCGCCGCCGCCGAGCACGCCCGCGCGACGCACCACCACCCATCACAATCAGACTTCGCACTGATTTCGGCTGTGCCGAAGCCCGGCGCCCTTGTGACCGCGGGAAGCCGCCGCTAAGTTCGTCGCCAATTTTTTACAAAGCCCCTGCCGGAGATCGTGATCCATGGCGCTGTCGAGCATGACGGGTTTTGCTCGCAGCCATGGTGTGAGCGGTTCTTATACCTGGGCCTGGGAAATCAAATCGGTAAACGGCAAGGGTCTTGATCTGCGGCTGCGCCTGCCGCCGGGCTGGGATGCCGTCGAGGCGCCGGTGCGCGCGCGAGCGGCGGAATCGCTTTCGCGCGGATCGCTGCAGGCGAGCTTGACGGTTGAGCGCAGCGGTGCGGCGCCGCTGGTGCGCGTCAACGCGGCGGTTCTCGATGCGGTGCTGGCAACCGTGCGCGAACTCGCTTCGCGCGTCGACGCCTCCCCGCCTTCGCTCGACGGTCTGTTGGCGCTCAAGGGCGTAATGGAGATCGCCGATGCCGAAGAAAGCGAGGACGATCGCCGCGATGCCGAAGCTGCAGTGATTGCGGGCTTCGCCGAAGCGGTCGGAGCGCTCGCAGAGATGCGCCGGCACGAAGGTGCAGCGCTCGGCCGGCTGCTGTCGTCGCGGCTCGACGAGATCGGCGTCCTGGCCGACCGCGCCGACCGTTCGCCCGGCCGCAAACCCGAGGCGATCCGTGCGCGTCTCGCCGAGCAGGTCGCCGCGCTATTGGCGCAATCCGAACGCTTCGATCCCGACCGGCTCCACCAGGAAGCCATCCTGATCGCCACCAAGGCCGATGTGCGCGAGGAACTGGATCGCTTGGCGGCTCACGTCGCCCAGGCCAAGGCCCTGATCGCGCAGGCGGGTGCCGTCGGCCGCCGGCTCGATTTCCTCGCCCAAGAGCTCAATCGCGAAGCCAACACGCTGTGCGCCAAGGCGAACGACGTCGAGCTCACCAATATCGGCCTGGAGCTCAAGGCCGCGGTCGAACAATTCCGCGAGCAGGTGCAGAACGTGGAATAGACCATGGCGCGCGGGGCCGGAAAGCGAAAACGAATTGCATGCCGCGGCCTGATGCTGGTGCTGTCGTCGCCGTCCGGCGCCGGCAAGACGACCTTGTCGCGCATGCTGCTCAAGGCCGACCGCGGCGTCGAGCTTTCGGTCTCGGTGACGACGCGGCCAAAGCGGCGCGGCGAGATCGACGGGCGGGACTATCACTTCATCGACCACGCCCGTTTCGAATCCATGGTGAAAAAGGGCGAGCTTTTGGAGTGGGCGGAAGTCTTCGGCCATCGCTACGGCACGCCGCAGCGGCCGGTCGAGAAGGCGTTGCGCTCGGGCCGCGACGTGCTGTTCGACATCGATTGGCAGGGCACCCAGCAGCTTCGCGAGAAGGCCCGCACCGATCTCGTCAGTGTATTCATTCTGCCGCCGACGGTGAGCGAGCTCGAGCGGCGGCTCAAGCGCCGGGCGCAGGACGCCCGGGACGTCATCAGCGCGCGCATGGCCAAGGCGGCGGGCGAGATGAGCCATTGGCCGGAATACGACTACGTCATCGTCAACCGCGACATCGATGAAGCTTTCGATGAAGTGAGGGCGATCCTTGCCGCCGAACGGCTCAAGCGCGAGCGCCAGATCGGCCTTTCCGATTTCGTGCGCGGCTTGCAGGCGAAGCTTTAAAGCAGCATCAGGCGGTCAGCACGGTGCGGCCGACCACGCGGCCGGCGCGCAGGTCGTCGAGCGCAGCTTGCGCCTCGCTCAACGGGCGCTCGTGTGTCGGAATCGGCTTCAGTGCGCCGGAGCGCGCGAGGTCGAGAAGCGCGCGCGCCTGCGCCAGCGTGCCGGTCAGGGTTCCCTCAATCGTCATCGCCTTGATGGCGAACATGGCGGCCGGCATGGTGAATGCGCCGCCGAGCAGGCCGCTGACGACGATCTTGCCGCCGCGCGCGATCACGCCGGTTGCGAATTGCAGCGAGCGATCCGAGCCGACAAAATCGCACACCGCGAGCACGCCGCCGGTCGCAGTCAGGATCGTCTTGCGCGCTTGCGGGTCGGAGGGATCGTAGGCCGCCGCCGCGCCGGCGCGCATCGCCGCGTCGCGCTTCTCGGCGTCGATATCGGCGACGATCGCAGGCTCGCGAAACAGCGCCCGCGCGATTGCAAGCCCCATCATGCCGACGCCGCCGAGGCCGATGAGCAGGACTGGGCCGCGCGCAGCCTGATCGCCGAGATGCTTGATGGCCCGATAGGCAGTGAGACCCGAGCACATCAGCGGCCCGGCAAAGTCGGCCGGCAGCGGAGCGTAATCGAGCAGGTAGCGCGGATGCGGAACGAGCACGTGACTGGCGAAGCCGCCGTCCGCCGCGACGCCGAGATGATGATGCGCGGAGCACAAATTCTCCTCGCCGGCACGGCACGCCGCGCAGGTGCCACAGCCGATCCACGGATAGACGGCGACGCGGCGGCCGACCGCAGCGCCCTCGGCCTCCGGACCCGCGCTTTCGATCACGCCCGCAATTTCATGACCGAGCGTGAACGGCAACGGACGATCCTTGGTGATATCGAGCCGTTTGTCGCCGCCGAGCGCAAAATAGCCGTCATGCAAATGCAGGTCGGAATGGCAGACGCCGCAGCGCTCGACGCGCACCAAAACCTCGCTGCCGCGCGGCGCCGGACAATCGATGATCGTCTCGCAGAGCGGCTGGCCATAGGCGACAAGCGACTGGCGGTACAACCTGGTCATTGCGGTTGCGGCTCCAAGGCAAGATCAAGTGCCGCCATCATGCCCTAAGATCGCGGTGCTCGGCGAGAGCCCGCGCCAGCGCGACGAAGCCTGCGACCGGAATATCCTCCGCGCGCGCCGTCGGATCGAGCCCGGCCGCCGCGAGCAGCGCCCCCACATCTGTGCCAAGCGCGCGCAAGCTCTGGCGCAGCATCTTGCGCCTCTGTCCGAACGCAGCCTGGGTCGCCGCTTCGAGAAGCCTGCGGTCGCAGGGCGCGGGCGCTGGGCGCGGAACGATACGCAATACCGAGGATTTGACTTTCGGCGCCGGAACGAACGCGGACGCGTTCACGTCGAAAAGAATGCGCGCCTCGCATCGCCATTGCACCAGCACCGACAATCGCCCGTAGCTTTTCGAGCCTGGCGGCGAAACGATGCGCTCCGCCACTTCGCGCTGGAACATGAGAACGGCGCTCTCGTACCACGGCGGCCAAGGCTCGACGCCGAGCCACGACACCAGAAGCGCGGTCGCGATATTGTAGGGCAGGTTGGCGACGATGCGGATTGGACCGCTCGTTGTGCGGCGGGTGCGCGGATCGAAGTCGAGAGCGTCCGCAGCGACGATGTCGAGCCGATCGGGGTAGCGTTCGGCAATGTCCTGCAAGGCCGCGATGGCCCGCTCATCGCGCTCGACGGCAATGACGCGCTCGGCGCCGACCGACAAAAGCGCCCGCGTCAAGCCGCCGGGCCCCGGTCCCACCTCATAGACAGTGACGCCTGCGAGCGGTCCTGCCGCGCGCGCAATCCGTTCGGTGAGATTGAGATCGAACAGAAAATTCTGTCCAAGCGATTTGCGGGCGGCAAGACCGTGGCGGCGGATAACTTCGCGCAGCGGCGGCAGGCCGTCTTTGGCGGCGGTCACGATGCCGCAAGCGGAGCGCGGTTCCCCGCCATGGCCAACCGGGCTGCGAGTTGCAGCGCGGCGATGAGGCTCGCCGGGTCGGCGCGGCCGGTCCCGGCGATGTCGAAAGCGGTGCCGTGATCAGGCGACGTGCGCACCAGAGGCAAGCCGAGCGTGACGTTGACGGCGTGATCGAATGCCAGCGTCTTGATCGGGATCAGCGCTTGATCGTGATACATGCAGAGCGCCGCGTCGTAGGTCTTTCGCGCCGCCTCATGAAACAGCGAATCCGCGGGAAGCGGCCCTTTTGCCGCGATACCCTCGGCGACGAGGCGGGCGACGGCGGGAGCGACAATGATGCCGTCTTCCTCGC
This sequence comes from Xanthobacteraceae bacterium, assembly GCA_035499475.1. Taxonomy (GTDB): domain Bacteria; phylum Pseudomonadota; class Alphaproteobacteria; order Rhizobiales; family Xanthobacteraceae; genus BOG-931. Next base: position 7,355 of record DATJYT010000215.1, read on the forward strand.
CCAGCGCGCCCTCCTCGCCGGCGTGCGGATTGAGGCCCGCAACCGCCAGGCGCGGTCGCGCGATGCCGAACCGCGACTTAAGATCGCGAGCGACGATGCGCCCGGTCTCGACTACCAATTCGGTTGAAAGTGCCCCGAATACGTCGCGCAGCGGCAAGTGAATCGTCACCGGCACGACGGCAAGCTCCGGCGACCACAACATCATCACCGGCCGCAGCGATTTTCCGGTCGCCTCCTGCACCAACGTGGCGAGAAACTCGGTGTGGCCGGGCTCGGCGAAGCCCCAATTGTAGAGGACGTTCTTGGCGACCGGGTTGGTGACGACCGCTGCGGCTGACCCAGCCAGCACGTCGGCAACGGCGCGGCGAATGGAGGCGACCGCGGCTGGAGCGCTCGATTGGTCCGGGCGTCCGGGCTCGGCGGTGACGGTCATGTCGAGCGCGACGACCGGAAGCGCCTCGCGAAATGTTGCGGCGGCCGAGCGCGGAGTCGCCGGCGCGACCGCAACGTCGAGGCCGAGTTGTGCGGCGCGGCGGCTGAGGAATTGCGGATCGGCAACGATGTAAAAAGCCGGGACGCCGAGCTCCCGGCGTCGGCGCCAGACCGCCAGCGCGAGGTCGGGGCCGATACCGGCGGGCTCGCCGAGCGTCAGAGCCAGAGGTAGCAAGTTTTCGATTTGATCAGCCTATTGTTTGTATTCGATCATGGCCGAGCGCCGCAATTCGGCAAGGTAACGCTTGGCCCGGGCGCCGAATTTCTTCTGGAAAATTTCGTCGCGAACTTCTTTTTTTCCCGGCGTATCCGACTTGGTCTCCTTCTTGGAGCATAGCGCGAACATCTGGATGCCTTCGGCGGTCTGCTCCGGCGGCGTCAGATGACCGACGTCGGTCTTGTCGAGAATGTCGCGCAGGGCCTGGGGCAGATCGGCGGAGAATTTCACCACCTGATCGCGCACTGCGACTTCACTGAGCGCGCGAGCGAAGGAAATGCCGCTGTCGCAATTCTGGAACCGCCCTCGCAGCGACTCGGCCTCGTGCTTGCGGGCCTCGAAAGTGGAATCGGACGAGCCGCGCGGGACCACGAACACGATCGGACGCATGATGTATTCGTAGCCTACTTCGTTCTTGTCCTCGGGCTTGTGCAGCTCGAGCTGCGCCTCGACGTCGCTGTCGGCGATTTCAAGGCTAGCTTTGTAGCGCCCGCGGATCAGCGCCGCCCAGGCCATCTGCGCCCGCAGCCGCTGCTTCAAGGTGTTGGCGCTCGCGCCTCCCCTCGCCAGCATTTCGGTGAGCTTTTGCGAGTCCGCCCCCATATGGGCAGCCACCCCACTGAAGGAATCGTCCACTTCCGAATCCGGAACTACGATGCCGAAGCGCTTGGCTTCGCGCAGCTCCAATATTTCGTCGACGAGCTCATCAATCACCGCCTGACGGGTCGGTGCCGCCTTGTTGGGGTTGCTCATCTGGTCGAATTTCGTGCGCTGTTCGAGGTCGAGCTGGGTAATTGGCTGGCCGTCCACCAGCGCAACGACTTGCTGCGCCCGGGCGAGAGAGGGCGCGAAGACGATGACGGCCGCGGTCAGCATCCTCGCCGCGACTGTCCACCGCACCGTGTTCGTGAGCATCGTCCACATCGCTCTTTGCTCGTTACGCGGCTGTTGCCCGCCGCCCGTTTCTCGTCTCCCCCCAATCCCTCCCAGCCACCAATCGTACAGCCTCGCGGCGAAATTTAGAACGACGCGCCGACCGGCGGTAAGGCATCGGGACCAAGCGTGCGCAGGCTCAACTGCAGGGCGAAAGTGTTGTCCTTCACCGGGGTGGTCGTGCCCGTGTAGGTATAGCCCGTCAGCCAGTTCGCCGAGAAGAGCAAGCAGTCGTCGACGTAGCCGATGCCGATCCGCGATTGGTCGAATTCATGGGCATAGAGATCGTAACGGGCCGAGCCGAGCATGATCCAATTCTGCGTGACCTTGAACGAGGCGCCGGTCAGGATTCCCTGGCGCCGGAACAAAAAGCCCAGTTCCGGCTGCGGGGCGTAGTCGCCGTACAGAAGCTGCACGTTCCAACGGTCGAAGTTGGCGCGGGTCTCCAACTCCAGACGCTGGACGGCGAAGGTTGCCTCGTCGAAGCGGCCGCGCGCGGTGAAGGCAAACACCGAGTTCGGCTGGTACGTGAAGCGTCCGACATAGTCGGATGCCGACTTGTCGAGGCCGCTGTTGAGCCCGGTATTGGTGATGTCGTAGACGCCTTCGCTGTACGAATTCGCTCCGAAGATCTGGTACGACTGCCCGAACATCACGTTGACGTTGCCGGCTCGATTGATCTGGGCCGTGTATTGCAGGCCGGCATTGATGCGGCCGCCGCCTTCTTCGCGGTCCCATCCAGAGAATTTGTCGATCTTGAACAGGTTGCTGTCGTCGAAGACCAGGCTCTGCGCGTCCTCGTTCGGAAATTTGCCGATCGATGTCTCGTTCGGCCGAACAATAAGCTGAGCGATGGGCTCAATGGTCTGCGTGCCCCACGGCTCGATATCGACGAAGGGATAGCGATATTCGACGCCCGCGGTCGGCATGACGCGGGACAATTCGCTGGTGCCGGGCGCGATGAAGTTGGACACGCCCGGCTGGTCGTCAACCGTCAGCGTGGCGACATCGCCCTGCAGCCGGAAGAACGGCGTGATCTGCTGGCCATTTCCGGTGGTAAAGGTGCGGCGCCAGTCCGCTTGCGCTGAAAAGCGCGAGTAGTCGCCCGGAATGCCGCGCAGGAGACAGTTCGCCGGGGTGAGGATGGCCGTATCGGCGGTCGCCGTCGTGCACAATCCGTTCGTCTGCGCAACCTGGCTGATGGCGTCGAAGCTTGCATCCTGCCGGCTCAAGCTCGTCAGATTGAGCTTGTAGCTGAACTCGCCGCCCATCACCTGCTGCGCCAGCACATTGGAGTAGTCGAGGACGGGATGGATGATCGGCAACTGCGATTGCACGTCGGCTTCGGAGAAGCCGTAATAGTAGATCGAACGAATATCGAAGAAGCTGCGGTCGCCGACCCCGGTCAGGTAGAGCTGGGACACGCCCTCGGCTGCGATGCCGGTCTGAAACGGATCAAGGGATTGAGTGAATTTCGAGAGCCCGTAGTCGTTCAAGAACTGGGAGTCCGTCACCAAGATTCCGGTCCATCCCCACAGCCATTTGTCGGTGATCGAAAACTGTCCGGCCGTCTGCACGGCGCCGCGGAACGAATCGGCGGTCGGGCTGCCGGCTCCGTCGCGCGACGCGAAATAGCCGGGATCCTGCTGGAAGATGCCGGCCGCCCTGACGTTGTAGGAACCGTCCATGAGGCGTTGGCGCCACTCGCCCTGGACCAGTTCGCCTTGTCTCGTCGTCGACAGCAAGGTGGTGGTCAGGTCGTAGCTCGGCGACAGCGACCAATAGTATGGAATGGCGACGCCGAAGCCGTATTGCGTCTTTGATGAAATCGACGGGAACAGGAAGCCGCTTTTGCGCTTCACGGTCGGATCGGGCGCCGACAAGAACGGAAAATAGGCAAGCGGCACGCCAAAGAACTCGACGCGGGCGTCCTCGAAATAGAGCATCTTTTCGGCTTCGTTGTGGATGATCCGCGCCGCCCGCACTTGCCAGAGCGGCGGTTTCTTCGGGTCGTCCTTGCAAGCCTCGCAGGCGGTATAGACACCGTTTTGCAAGACCGTGTAGTTGCCGTTGGAGCGATCGGCGCGTGCCGCCGCCATATGCGTATCGTCGGCCGTCTCAAGCCGCAGCGAATCGACAAAGCCGTCGCGGTAGTCGTCGGTGAGGTCGATGACCTGGCCGTAGGTGATCTTGCCGTCGGCTTCAGTCAGCCTCGCGTTGCCCAGCGCGCGCAACCGTTTGGTCTTCTTGTCGTAGGTCACCTCGTCGGCTTCGATGGTCGAGCCGCCGTAATAGATCTGCACGTTGCCGACCGCGGAGACCGTGTCGTTGGTGTAGTCGTATCTGATCTCGTCCGCCTGAACGAGCATCGGCGTGTTGGGCGGCGTCGCCGGCACCTTCGGCGGCGGCGGCCGCAGCGGAAAATGCAGCAGGTTGCCGACGCCCTGCGCCGCGGCGCGTTCGGGCGCAAGGCAGCACACGGCCGCAAGCGCGCACAGCGCAACGACGAGCGTCGCGCGTACGCGCAGGTTACACCGCAGGCCGAGGCGAACGGCGCCGGACGAACCCGCCACTACCCGTCCTCCTGGTACAGCAACGTCACAAACCCAGTCAGACCGCCGACGAGTACGGGAAGCCACGCCGCCGCGATCGGCGACAGCAGTTCCGATTTGCTCATGTCCTCGGTGATCTTCGACAGGACGAACAGCAGGAAGCCGGCGCCGACGCCGCTCAGAACCATCTTCTGCACGCCGCCGAAGCGGAAGAATCGCAAGCTGACCGACGCCGCGAGCAGCACCATGGCGGCGAGCAGGAACGGCCGCGATATCAGTTCGTGGTATTGCAGCCGGTAACCGGCGGCGGCGAGGCCGGCGCGGTCCGCCATCTCGATGTAGGCGGGAAGCTGCCAGAACGGGACGGTCTCCGGCGTGGCGAAGCTTTCGCGCACCTGCGCCAGCGTCAGGTTGGTATTGAGCTTGTAGCTTTCTTGGTCCTTGGGCGGCGTGCCGCTGCCATAGACGCGGGCATCCTGCAGGAGCCAATAGCCCGGAGACAGCGTGGCGCTCTTAGCCTCGATGCGGAGCTGAAAATGGCCGTCGGTGTCGAACGTGAAGATGGTGACGTTGCCGAGCTCGGAGCCCTGCTCGCGGCTCGATTTGGCATTGATGATCGCCGCCCCGTCGTCGGTCTTCTGTCGCACCCAGAAGCCATTCGAGCTCTGCTGCAAGGCCGATGGCGCCTCGCCGAGCATCTGTGCTTCCAGACGCTTGGAGCGCTCATGCAGCGTTGCGGAAATTGGATTGTAGATGGCGGTCGCGAACGCGCCGAGCAGCACGGCAACGATCATCGCCGGCGCGACGAATTGCCAAGCCGAGACGCCGGCCGCGCGGGCGACGACAAGTTCGAGACGGCGCGAGAGGCTCAGGTAGCACGACATGGCGCCGACCAGCACGGAGAACGGCATGATGCGTTCGGTGAGCTGCGGAATCCGCAGCATGGAAATCTTGGCCAGCAGCAGTGGCGTCGCTTGCGGCCAGTCGGCGCCGCGTCGCAGCATTTCGACGTAGTCGATCATGCCGGCGAGCGCGACCACGCCGATGAAGGTCCCCAGGACGGATATGAGAAAGCGCATGCCGAAGTAGCGGGACAGCGTGCCGGCGATCATCGGCCGCTCCTCAATTCGCCGTCGCGCGCGCAAAGCGCTCGGTAATCGCGGTTGCGACCTTCGACACCGATGCCGCGGGTTCGATCGCCTGCCCGCGCGAGATCTGCCAGAGCCCAGCGGCGATCGCGCCGAACAGCGCGACGAACTGCACAGCCAGAACGCTCGGCACATTGACGCCGACGATGACGCTGACGAAGCCGACGAGACGCAGCAGCGCGACCGCGCCGACCATCGCAAGCATCGCCAGGGTCCGGCTCTGCCGTGTGGTTTGCGGCGGGCCGAGGAACACGTAGGCGAGGATGACGAACGCCAGTGGATAGAGCGGCGCCGCAAGGCGGTCGGAGAGTTCTGACCGATATTGCCCCGGCTGCGCCAGATAGAGCGCATCATCCGGCTTCGGCCACAGCAGCTCCCAGATGAATTTCTCGCGCACGGTATAGACGCCGCCTTGCGGACCGCGGGTGAATTTCGACAGATCGAAAGCGTAGCGGTCGAACGTGACGATGCGCGGATCGCGCTGGCCGGCTTCAAGACGCTGGATGCTGCCGCCCTGCATGACCAGAAAGGAGCCGTTGTCGTTCTTCACGATCTCGCCCTGCTCGGCAAGATAGGTCGCGTGCTCCTTGGGATCGCGCGCGTCGTCGACCATGACGCCGACCAGAAGTCCATCCGGTTTGCGATCGGCGATGTGAAACGTGAGATTGCCGCTCACCGTGGTGAAGCGGCCAGGCTGCACGATGTTGGTGAGGATGTCGGCGCGCACCTGCGCTGCCCAATCGCGCAACTCGCGCAGGCTGATGGGCGACAGGTAAGCCGCGATAAACGCGACCAGTAGTGAAATCAGCGCGCCGGCGAACAAGAAGGGCCGCACCAAGCGCCACGGCGACATGCCGGCCGCATTCATCACGATGATTTCGGAATCGGTGCTGAGCTTGTTGAGCACGTGACCGGCGGCCATCACCGCGGCGAACGGCGCGATCATCATCACTAGGAGCGGAATGATCAGGCCGGTGATGCCGACAAAGACGAACATCGTCTGCCGCTCACTGGTGATCAGATCAAAATCGCGCATCGCCTGCGTGAACCAGATCACCACGGTCAAGCTGATGACGGTGATCAGGAACGCGCCCATGGTGGCGCGGAACATGTAGCGGCCGATCGACCCCATCCGCACTCGACGTCCCCACTGGCAGCCCCGCCTGCGAGCCGCGTCGGCCCCGGGCGCCCCAGCGCTCAAGCCGATCTCCCCGATGGGTTATTTTCATGCTTTCACAAAGTGGCCACGCCAAGGCAAAGCATTGAAAATGCACAGGCAAACCTATCGAACATGGCCACCAAAGGGTTAATGCGGCCGCAGCGCGCGGGGCGCCAAAATGGGTCCCGCCGCCGCCCGTCAACGCGCTTGGCTTGGCCGCGCCTTCCGGTCCATATGTCGTCGCCGCATCATCCGTGAACGGCTCGAAAGGATCGAACCATGCCCGACGCCCTCAAACTCGGCTTTGCGCCGTTTTCGAGCCTGCACGGCGTTCTTGTTGTGTTCTGCGCGCAGAATCTGAAGTTCGGGCCCGCAACCCAAAAGGCGCTGGCCCCGGCGGGTGACCTGGTACGCCGCGCCGCGGCCGCCGACCGCTTCACGGGCAAAAGCGGCGCGGCCCTCGACATCGTTGCGCCGACGGGACTCAACGTGCCGCGGCTGATCGTTGTCGGCACCGGCAAGGACGGCGCGTTGAAGCAGAAGGACATCGTCAAGCTCGGCGGCATTGCGATGGGGCGGCTCCCGGCGACGGCGGCGACGGCGACGATCTTTGCCGAATCCGGCGCTGGGGCGTTCAAGGGTGAGCAGGTTGCCGATCTGATGCTGGGTGTGCGGCTGCGCGCCTATGCGTTCGACCGCTACAAGACCAAACGCAAAGACGATGACGAGAGGCCCAAAAAAATCGAAGTGAATATCGCTTGCTCGAGTCCGGCCGGCGCGGAGAAGGCTTGGCAGCGCGGCATCGGCATCGCTGACGGCGTTGTGCTCGCGCGCGATCTCATCAACGAGCCGGCGAACGTGCTTTACCCGGCGGAGTTCGCACGCCGGGCTTCCGGACTCGGCAAGCTTGGCGTCGCGGTCGAGGTGCTCGACGTTGCCGCCATGAAGAAGCTTGGCATGGGTGCGTTGCTCGGCGTCGGGCAGGGCTCGGTGCATGAATCGAAGCTCGTGGTCATGCGCTGGAACGGCGGCAAGAAGGGCACACCGCCGGTCGCCTTCATCGGCAAGGGCGTGTGCTTCGACACCGGCGGCATTTCGATCAAGCCGGCGCAAGGCATGGAGGACATGAAGGGCGACATGGCGGGCGCGGCCTGCGTCGTCGGCCTCATGCACGCGCTCGCGGCGCGCAAGGCCAAGGTCAATGCGGTCGGCGCCATCGGGCTCGTCGAGAACATGCCCGACGGCAAGGCCTATCGGCCCGGCGATATTCTCAAGACCATGTCGGGCCAGACCATCGAGATCATCAACACCGATGCCGAAGGCCGCCTCGTGCTCGCCGACGTGTTGCACTACGTCAATAAGCGCTTCAAGCCGAAATTCATGATCA
>DATJYT010000216.1:0-8605 GCA_035499475.1 Xanthobacteraceae bacterium
CCATGACCATTGAAGATATTGAGAACGCCGTCGCCAAGCTGCCGCCCGACCAGCTCGCGCGGTTCCGGGCGTGGTTCGAGGAATTTGACGCCGTCCGCTTCGACCAAAAGATCGAGCGTGACGCCAAGGCCGGCAAGCTCGATCGTCTGGCGAATGAGGCTTTGGACGATTTTCGCAAGGGCCGCGCCCGCGAACTATGAGACATTTCGCGAGCCGCGCGTTCTGGGAGGCCTATGGCAAGCTTCCCGAGCAGGTCCGCGAGCTCGCCGACAAAAATTACGTGCTGTTGAAGGACAACCCTCAACATCCATCATTGCAATTGAAAAAGGTTGGACGTTTCTGGTCCGTGCGCGTCGGCTTGCGTTACCGCGCTTTGGCGGTAGAAGCCGATGGTGACTTTGTTTGGTTCTGGATAGGTACACATTCAGAGTATGACGCCTTAATTCGTTGAAAGTTGACCTGACAGGTTTCGATTTTGAACGACAAATTTAACATCATGCCCATAGCTTCTTCGGTCCGCGACAATCCCGCGCTCTCCCGTTTCGAGCTTGATGACGACGGCGCCATGGTGTTCGCGAACTACCGTCTCGACGGCAATGTTCTGACGATCCTGCACACCGAAACGCCGCCGCAGGCGCGCGGCAAGGGTCTCGCTTCGCAGCTCGTCGCCGGTGTGCTGAACATTGCGCGCGCGCGCGGCCTCAAGGTAGTGCCGCGTTGCGCTTTCGTGCGCGCCTATATGGCGAAGCACCCGGAAACTCAGGATCTCTTGGCCTGAACTACGCCGCCGGCAGGATGACCTTGCGCGTCATGGTGCCGACCGCGACGGCGCCGATCACGAGAAGAATGCCGGCGATGCCGAAGGCCCAGTCGTAGGCGCCCATCCCCTGCACCACGTAGCCGGTGATGATCGGCGCCAACAGGCCGAAAATGTTGCCGCTGAGAATGGTGAGGCTGATGGCCTTGCCGACGTCGCGGGCGCGATGGACGAGATCGGTGACGAGCGAGAGATTGAGCGAGATCGCGGCGTTGATGCCGCTCAGCGACACCGCGAACAGCGTCAGGATCAGCGTGGTGTCGTTGGTGAACGGAACGAACACCAGCGCCGCCGCCATGAGCACGCAAACCACGACGATGCTGCGGCGGCCACCGGCCAAGAGCGTGTCGCGCTTGAGCAGCCGGTCGCTCAGCAAGCCGATGGCGATGCTCACCGGCACCGCGATCGCCCACGGCACCGCGGTGTAAAGCCCGGTCTTCATGATGGTGAGGTGCTTGGTGTCCTGGAGGTAGCTCGGCAGCCAGAACAGCAGCAGATAGAGCGTATAGATGCCGCCGGCTTGCGCGATCATGGCGCCCCACATCGACGGCGATCTCAAAAGCTCGAACACCACGCCAGCGCTGCCCTGGACGCCGATCTCGTCGGGCGAGCCGGCCGAGCGCTCGCTGATGATCTTGCGGCGCTCGGCGTCCGACAGCCAGCTCACTCGTTCCGGCCGGTCGAACCAGATCAGATTGGCGGCGAGCCAGATAAAGCCGAGCGCGGCAAGAATGAGAAAAGCCGTGCGCCATCCCCAATTGCTGGTAATGGCGGCGACGATGACGGCGCCGAGCGCGGGGCCGACGAAGCTGCCTGCGCTCCAGAACGCGTTCGCCACGCCGCGCTCCTGCGCCGGCATCCATTCCCGCACGATGCGGCCGGACGACGGAATGGAGGTCGCTTCCCCGGCGCCCATGACGAGCCGCGTGGCAATGAGCGTGCCGAAACTCCACACCCCGGCGGTCGCGGCCATGGCCAGCGACCACAACACGATGCCGGCGGAGTTTATGGTGCGTGGCGTGAAGCGATCGAGCATGATGCCGATCGGGAGGAGGCAGATCACGTAGGTCCACAGGAACGACGAGAACAGGTAGCCCATCTCGACCGGCGTGAGCTTGAACTCGCCGCGCACCGCCTGGGCGACGACGCCAAGGGCGGAGCGGTCCATGTAGTTGATGGTGACCAAAGCCAGCAGCAGCACATAAATCCAGCCGCGCCGGAAATGCGTTCCCGAAGCCGAAATCGTCTGCGTCGTCACTTTCCCCTCCCCTGAGTATTTTTTTATTTCGTCGGACTTATTGCTTCGGCGGCGGCGCCGGGCCCGGTCCGCGCGGATCGTTCTTGGTGGACATGCACTTTTTCATGAAGGCCGCCCGCGCCGCGCCCGTGAGCTTCTGATCGTCGGCGCCGAACTTGCACGTTGCCATCTTGTCTTTCGCGGTTACCGCAAATGACGGCGCGCTGGACAGCGTCAAGGTCAGCACTGCGGCGGCGAACGCGAATCGATGCATGGCGGCGGCTCCTGCGGGCAAGGGCCGCACTTTAGCATTGATTCATAGCCGCAGGCACGGCCATAACCCGGCGATGGCAACCTCACCCCAAGTCAGCAGCGTCCTTTCCGGTGTCACGCCGGGTCTTGTCGGCACCGCCGAGATCGTGGTCGGGCCGGAACACACCGCCCCGTTCGTCGGCTCCGGCCGCATCGCCGTGCTGGCGACGCCGGTGATGATCAACGTGATCGAGGCTGCGGCCTTGGCGGCGGTCGAGCACCTCTTGCCCGCCGGCCATCAGAGCCTCGGCATCAAGCTCGACGTGAGCCATATCGCGGCGACGCCGATCGGGCTGCGCGTCACCGCCACCGCCGAGGTGCTGCGCATCGAAGGCCGCACCATCTTCTTTCGCGTCGAGGCGCACGATGAGATCGAGCCGATCGGCGGCGGCACCCATGACCGCGTCGTCGTCAGCGTCGCGCGCTTCGACGAGCGCGTTCAACGCAAGGTGCGGGGCAAGACGTAAAATCGGGAGGCGCCGACGGCGTCAGCGCCGGCCGCCGAACCATCCGATTCCGAACAGGACCGCGGCGGCAACGGCGGCGGCGAGCGCATGCGTCATATGAATGTGCGTCGAGCCCTCGGCGTAGCCGGGCATCATGGTCGGCAACTGCCCCGCCGGCATCACGAAATACATGACCGCTGCAATCGCGCAAATAATGGCCAAAAGGTAGGCGAGTATTCTCATTGGTATTCCCCCGTCGATGCCGGCGGCACGTTGCATGCCGCCGGCCGCCGGTGGCTTAGCATGCTCGCTTAAGCCTTGGCGAGAAAGTTCCGCGACAGCTCCTCGGCTTCGTGCGTCCACAGAACTTTAAGCGAAATTTCATGGCTGCCCGCGTCCTATCGCGAGGCTCGCCCGAATCGTCACGCAAAAGCCCCAAGGAACGGGTGGGTCTTTGGGGCGTTGCGCTGGAGTCTCGCCATTGGTTCCGACGAAGACCGTACGAACGATCCGCTTTGCGCCGGCTTTGCTGTTACTGCTGCTTCCCGGCTTGGGCATTGCCGCGCGTTCCGACATGGACAGTGAAGTCGAACACATCATCGCCCGCGAGATCGCCCCCATGGTTCCGGCCAATGGCGCCGGCGGCGTCGCCGTTGCGGTGCGCATCGGCGGCCGGACTTTGTTCTTCAACCACGGCTTTTCCGATCTCGCGGACAAGCGGCCGGTCAACGCCGACACGCTGTTCAACGTCGGATCGGTGCGCAAGCTGTTCGAGGCGACGCTGGTGGCGCAGGCGGTCCTGCGCGGCGAAATGAAACTCGACGACCCGGTCAGCAAATATGTCAGCGAACTGCAGGGCGATTACATCAGCCGCGTCACCGTCGGTGAGCTCGCGGCGCATACGTCCGGCCTGCTGCTGCCGAGCGACCATCCGCCATGGATGGAAAAGCCGTATTCACTTCAGGGCTTTCTCGATGCGCTCAATGCCTGGACGCCGCAAAACGGCGAAGAGCCCGGCAAGCAGCGCATCTATACGCATGCCGGCTACGTGCTGCTGCAACTCGTCCTCGAACGCCGCTACGGCATGCCGATCGGCAAGCTGATCGATCGCGGCGTGATCAAGCCGCTCGGCTTGAGTGCGACGCTCGTTCCGGAGCGCGGCGCCGACGACCGCGCCATCATGGCCGCGCCATTCCTGCGCCGCGCCGTGCAAGGCTATTCAAAGGACGGCGAACCGATCGGGCTTCCGGGCAATCAGCAGGGCCTGTTTGATTTCCCGGGAACCGGGCAGATGTTCACGTCGGCGCGTGATCTCGGCGCCCTCCTCGCTGCTTTTCTCGGCGAGCGGCCGGTCGATCCGGCATTGCGCGAGGCGCTGCTGCTGACGCAGCGCGAGGCGTTCCGCGTCAGCCCGCAATACGGTCAGGCGATGGCCTGGGAGATCAACAATATCGGCGGCGCCACGATCATCGACAAGCCGGGCGGACTGAACAACGCGTCGGCCTATGTGGGCCTCGTCCCCGATCGCAAGCTCGGTCTCGTGATCCTGTCGAACCGGGGCGACGTTCATCCGTATGACGCGGCCCGCAGCGGCATCCTGCCGGAGCTGGCGCGGCTGGTGCGGCCGAAACCGCAGATCATCGGTCAGACCTTGGGTCGCGCGGCAGGTCAATAGGGCCGCACGTTGCCTTCGACGGTGGTGCGAAACATCAGCCGCCGCTGCGTCGACGGGAAGTCGGTGCGGGCGTGCGACGAGCAGCGGTTGTCCCACAGCAAGAGGTCGCCGACGCGCCAGACGTGCTCGTAGACGAACTCGCGCTTCTCGGCGTGGTCATAGACGGCGTTGAGCAGCCTATCGCTCTCGTCCTCCGGCAAGTCGAGCACTTTGACCGTCATCAGCCGGTTGACGTAGACCGCCTTCTTGCCGGTGTCCTCGTGGGTGCGGAACACCGGATGCACGCGCTCCGCGAATGCTTCCGTGCCGCGGCTGTCGCCGCGGATGGTTGAGCCGTAATTGTAGTGATGCAGCGCTTTCTTGCCTTCGAGCCGGTTGCGGATCGCTGGGTCGAGGGTGTCGTAGGCGGCGTAGCCGCTGGCAAACAGCGTGTTGCCGCCGGCTGAAGGAATTTCCACGGCGTAGAGCAGCGTCGCCTTGCTCGGCACTTCGGCGTGGATCATGTCGTGGTGGAACATCATCTCGCCGTCCGGAAGCACGCCGATCGGCTCGCCGTTCTCGCGGATATTCGTCACCATCATGATGCCGGGCAGCAGCGACGAATAACCTTTCGGAAAATACTTCGGCGGCCGCGACAGCTTGCCGAGCTCGCCGAAAAAGCCGGTGGCGCGGATCAAATCCGCCTGCTCGAGCTTCTGCTCCGGAAAGATCAGGACCAGGTGATCGAGCCAGGCCTGATAGATCGCTTTGACGGTCGCCTCGTTCGGCTGCTCCCGCAGATCGATGCCGCGAATTTCCGCACCGATGTGCTTGGTCAGCGGAACGACTTCGAAAGGCGCCGCTCCGGGGACCGACGGCTTCGACGCCTCGTGCGTCGAGAGCGAAGTGGCGACAGACATGGGCAACCTCCCTGTTTTCTTGTTGGCCTTACTCGGCGGCGATTGACAGGGCCGCGACGGGCACGCCGTGCGCGGCTTCACCACTCGCCAGCGCGGCCTCAATCCGCTCGACCAGCGCGCGGGCGGATTCGGCGCTGAGCTCGACGGCGACGCGGTCGCGGCCGCCCTCGCCTTCATTGGTGAAGTCGATGGCGAGCACGTGATCGAGCGTCGAGTAGTAGGGATGATCGTAGTAGACGTTGGCGGTGTCGATGCGCATCCAACCCTTGCGGCCCTTCGCGCTGCCGACCAGCGCGGTTTTTTCGACGATATAGGAGCACATGGCAAAATCCTCCTGCGCGGCGCCGACTATTCGGCCGCGATGCTGGCGGCCGATGTCGCCAAGTGGCGATTGAAGAAGTCGAAGACCTTGCGCCAGCCGTCCATGGCCTGCTCGGGCCGATAGGCGTCGCGCATATTGTTGAAGAACGCGTGGCCGGCGCCATCGTAACGATGGAACTCGTAGTTCTTGCCGAGCTTCTTGAGCACCGCCTCGGTGCGGTTGACCTGATCGGCGGTCGGATTGGCATCGTCGTTGCCGAAAATGCCGAGCAGCTGGCACGTCATCTTCTCGGTCAAGTCGATCGGCGCGACCGGCCGCTTGGCGGTCAGCGCTTTGGGGTCATCAACGACGACGTTGCCGCCCCAGCAATCGACGGCGGCGTCGATGCCGGAGACCGTGCAGGCCGCAAGATAGGTATGGCGGCCGCCGGAGCAAAAGCCGATGACGCCGACCTTGCCGTTGCTGTTGGGCTGGGCGCGCAGATAGGCCATGGCGCCGGCCACGTCGCCCATCACCTGGTCGTCGGCGACGCCGCCGGCAGCGCGCATGCGGGCGCCGAGATCATCGGGCGCTTCGCCCGGAGAACCTTCCCGGAAATAGAGGTGGGGAGAGATCGCCGCATAACCGTGAAGCGCAAACTTGCGCACGACTTCGGTGGTCCACTCGCACCACCCCGGTATGTGATGGATCACGACGACGCCGGGGAACTTCCCGGCGCGCAACGGCCGCGCATAATAGGCCTCGCCCTGGTCGCCCTTGTGGCCGCGGAACGGCACCGTTTCGGCCTGCAGTCCTTGGTAAAAGCTCATGACGTACTCCGCTATTCTCTCGAGCGATCGCCTCAGGTTAAGTCATATCACGGCGCGGCCGTGCTGGCAGCCGAGCCCGTTCAGTTCGGACAGCGGTGGAGGATGGCCTTGTAATTGCCGTCCCGGTCGACGAAGTCGATGGTCTGATCGGGGCGGGGCGTGAAGCTGATGTCGCCCATCAGCGGACCGCTGGCGAGCTTGCATTCGACATGCGCCGTCAACGTGTTGCCTTCGGTCTTGGTGTTGAGGATCGTGCAAACGCCGACGTTTGAGACGATCTCCTGCGGCGAAATCTTGACCTTGACGGCGGCCGGATCGGTGCCGTCGCCCTTGCACGGAACATTCTGCGTGTAGCTCCCGGTCAGCGGGAAATCGTCCTCGGCGATGGCCGCGCCGTGGCCCCAGATCGCCGCGAGCGCGAGAACGGCGCCGCCTGCGGCAATACGGACCATGGGGCTCGACAGCGAAAACCTAAACGTGTTCGACAAGCCGTTGCTCCTGATGTCGCCCCCGAACCGGCGCGCGGAATGTAGCCAAAGTCGCCGCGGATGGCCAACGGCTTTGGCAAGCGCTTGGAACTCAGTGCTGGACGAAGCCGGAGCTGATCACGCGCATGCGGGCGAACGAGAACTGCTTCGGCGGCTCGTTCGGGCTGTGGTAGGCGGCGCTGGCGCAATCGACGATGCCGTTGTCCTTGAAGATGCCGGTGTGGTTGTCGAACAGGAGCTGGTGACAGGTCTTGCCGGAGTCGGGCATGTAGAGGATCGAGCCGGTGTAGAACTGCTTGCCGGCCTGCGCCGACGTAAAAGTGCCTACCGGCGGCGGCACCTGCTGGTTGGCGACCACATAGCCGCCGAGCGCCGCGAGGCCCAGCACCATGAGCGCCCCGAGCGTGACCACGACCGCCGTTTGGCGGTGATCCTCGCGCGAACGTCTGAGGCTGATCGATGGGGTCATGGGCGCAGGCATAATCCGCAGGTTCTCGGAGATGGGTTAAAAGTTCGCTTCGGCCGCGGCGGCCCGCCCCATTTTGCCGCACAACCGTGCCGACATTGCGCCAAAGCAGCGAAAAGGGCACCTTGCCGCGCGCCGTCCCCATAAGAAACGCCAAGGAAATTACGAAACATGTCCGAAATATTTGTCGCAAAAGTCGCCGAATTCGCCGACGGCGACCGCCGCATCGTCAGCAAGGACGGGCTCGAAATCGGGGTGTTTCACTGGGAGGGGCAGTTCTACGCCTACGAAAATCTCTGCCTGCACCAGGGCGGGCCGTGCTGCGAAGGCGTCATCATGCACAAGGTCGAGGACGTGCTCGGCGCCGACCGGACCTGGCGCGGCCAGAGATTTTCCGAGGAGGAAGCGCATTTCGTCTGTCCGTGGCACGGCTACGAATACGACATCAAAACCGGCGAGTGCGCCGGCAACCGGCGGCTGCGGCTGCGCGCCTTCGACGTGGTGCGCCGCGGCGGCGACCTCTATGTCCTGACCGGTTGATCTGCGAAGACCGTTCCTGCCCGCTGTTTCAACGCCGCGAAAGGCCCGATCATGGAACTACAACTCAGCGATTATCGCCGCATGGCGGTGGAAGAGTTCGACACCTCGAAGCTGCTCGCGCATGCCGCGCGGCAGGCCCGCGAGCGCGGCTACGACAGGTTTCCGATCATCGACGTCGACTCGCATCACTACGAGAATGAATCGCTCAACGAGATTCTGGAATATCTCGACGATCCGGTGCTCAAGCAGCTTGCGCTCGCCGGCTCCAAGCCCAACGCCAAGAACGCCCGCATCATGAACACCATGGTGGGCTATCAGGACATGGGCGGCCGCATTCCGCGCTACGCGCTGCGCAGCCTCGAAAAGGCGCCGCCCGGCAAGGACCAGCGCGACGTTGCGCTGACGAAACGCTGGATGGACGCGGTCGGCGTCGATGTCGCGGTGCTGTTCCCCACCCCGATGCTGGCGCTCGGCGTGCATCCGCAAGTCGAGGTCGAGGTGGCGCTGTCGCGCGCCTACAATCGCTGGCTCTGCGAGAAGGTGCTGGCGCACGAGCCGCGGCTCGTTTCGATGCTCTATCTGCCGTTCAACGAT
>DATJYT010000217.1:0-5961 GCA_035499475.1 Xanthobacteraceae bacterium
TGGCATTGACGGATGTCGCAGCGGAGAGCGCCTGGGAGGCGGTCATCCCAAGGCGGATCATCCACTGAAGTTCGCGCCTGTTCTCGCCATGCGGGTATGGGCCGACATCGCTGCCACAGCCGACGGTGACGCCCTCGGCGAGCGCGTTGCGAAACCCCTGTGCGGCCATCTGCATGCTTTCGGTGGGATCGGACTCGCCGCGGACGTAGCCGCGGAAATATTCGCTGAGCGCTTCACTGACCGTGAGCGTGGGCAGGAATGCGACGCCTTTCTCGCGCATCAGCGCGAAGGTCTCGCGCGATCCGCCGTAGCCGTGTTCGATGGTCTGCACACCGGCGCGTGCCGCCCGCTGCATGGCTTCGTCCGTCATCGCGTGCACGGCAACCGGCCGGCCGAGATCGTGCGCGGTTCCGACCGCCGCGCGCAGTTCGGCTTCCGAGAAGGTCGGGCGTGTCTCGCCATTCGGACCGACGCGATAGTCGGCGTAGAGCTTGATCCAGTCCGCGCCGTGCGACGCTTCGTGACGCACCGCGAGGACGAGTTCGTCGATGCCGCTGGCTTCGGCCGCGCCTTGCGGAAAGCAGCAATCCGTTCGGTAGTTGCGCCGCGCCGGACCATAGCATCCGCTGGCGACGATCGCCCGGCCCGCCACGAACAGGCGCGGCCCTTCGACAATGCCTTCGTCGATCGCGCGTTTCAGCGCGACGTCCGCATATCCCGCGCCTTCCGTGCCCAGATCGCGCAACGTGGTGAATCCGGCCTGAAGCGTTGCTTCGGCGTGACGCACGGCGCGGAAGCAGCGATAGGATTCGGACTCCTTCAGCACCTGATCGTCCCAGGATGTTTCATTGTAAGGATGCAGGAACAGGTGCGAGTGGATGTCCATCAGTCCCGGCAGGAGCATGGTGCCGGGAAGCTCGATGGGTTCGCTGTCTGCAACCGCACCGATCGACTGGCGGCTACCTGCATCGGCGATCCGGTTGCCGCGCACCAGCACCGCCCAGGCGCGATGGCGTTCGCCGTCGCTCCAGACCTGTTCGGGAAGAAGAAGGATGGGTTTTTCGCTCATGGGCCGAAAAGAAAACGGGCGCCACGCTAGCGCATGACGCCCGCTGTTCCTACGCGAAAACGATCAGGCCGCGTAACCGATGACGGCCTTGGTCTCGAGGAATTCCTCGATGCCGAACTCGCCGCCCCATTCGCGGCCGTTGCCCGACTGCTTGTAGCCGCCGAACGGCACGGTGAAATCGACAGGCGCGCCGTTCAGATGCACGTTGCCGGTGCGCAGCTGCGACGCGACCTCGCGGGCCTTCTCGATGGTGCCGGCCTGGACATAGCCGGACAGGCCATAGAGCGAGTCGTTCGCCATCTCGATCGCCTGTGCTTCCGTGTCGTACGGGATCATGGCGAGCACCGGCCCGAAGATTTCCTCGCGCGCGATGGTCATGTCGTTGCGGCAATCGGTGAACAGCGTGGGGCGCACGTAGTAGCCGCGGTTCATCCCTTCCGGGCGGCCGGGCCCGCCGGTGGCAAGCTTGCCGCCTTCCTCGATGCCCTTCTTGATGAGGCCCTGGATCTTGTTGAACTGGGCTTCGCTCACCACGGGACCGATGCTGCCCGGCGAGCCGTCGCCGATCTTCACGTTCTCCATCGCCGCCTTGACCATGCCGGCGATCTCATCCTGCTTCTTGCGCGGCACGAACATGCGCGTTGGTGCATTGCAGGACTGGCCGGAATTGATCATCAGGCCGCCCATCTCGGCCTGCACGGCTTTGCCGAGATCGGCACCTTCCAGCACGATGTTGGCCGACTTGCCGCCCAGCTCCTGCGACACGCGCTTCACGGTGTCGGCGGCGGACTTCGCCACCTGGATTCCGGCGCGCGTCGATCCGGTGAACGACATCATGTCGATGTCCGGATGTTTCGACATGGCATCGCCGACCGTCGGCCCATCGCCATTGACGAGATTGAACACGCCGGCGGGAACGCCCGCCGCATGCATCACTTCGGCGAAGATGATGCCGTTGAGCGGCGCCACTTCCGACGGCTTCAGCACCATGGTGCAACCCGCTGCCAGAGCCGGTGCGACTTTCGCCGCGATCTGGTTGATCGGCCAGTTCCACGGTGTGACGAGGCCGCACACGCCGACCGGTTCGTAGCGGATCATGTTCTTGCCGCGCTCGGTCTCGAAGTGGAAATCGGTGAGCGCCTGCAAGGTCGTGCCGATATGGCCCAGGGCCGCCGGCGCCTGTGCGGCTTTCGCAAGCCACATGGGTGCGCCCATCTCAAGGTGGATCGCCTCGGCGATATCGTCGAGGCGCTTCTGATAGGCGCCCATGATCGCCTGCAACAATTCGATGCGCTCGCGCTTGGAGGTACGCGAGAAGCTGCGGAACGCCTTCTTCGCGGCGGCAACCGCCTTGTCGACGTCGGCCTTGGAGCCGAGGCTGACGCGGGCGAACACCTCCTCCGTTGCCGGATTGACGACGTCTTCGGTCCGCGGCGTCACGGGATCGACCCATTTGCCATCGATATAGAATTGCAGCTTCTCGATCATTGTTTTCTCCCGGATCAGGCGTGTGGAATTTCGCTCGGTCCAACTATAGCCGAAGGCTGGACGCGCCGTCCAAACACTCTGAATGACCGAGGGAAATGCGCCGTTGCTGACGGGGAAGGCCGCTCGGCCGCAATTGACCAGTGAGGACACGCCTGTCTTTCAAGTGTGCCTTGCGGCAATCGGCGGCAGGCCTAGACTTTCCCGCGTCCAACCTTGGGAGGATATCCATGCGCCTGATACTTGCCGCCGCTGCGTGCCTGCTACTCGGGGGAACGGCCGCTCAAGCCGATACGGCAGCGAACTGCGCTGCCGCCTGGAAAGGCATGACGCCGGCGCAACAAAAGGTCATGACCGAAGCCGCGTGGACCGCAAAGTGCACCGCAGCGGGCTACATGGTCCCGGCGAACGAAAGCCAGATACCGGCCGGCGCGACCGCCCTGTGCAAGGACAAGACCTACAGCATGTCGAAAGACGCAAAGGAACAATGCGTCGGGCATGGCGGAGTCGACCGCACGCTCTAGCCGGCGCGTCTGTCGCGAGTGCTAGTACGGTGAATTGACGACGACGTAACCGGTCCCTGACGGCTGATACCAGGCGCCGCCGCAATAATAGTACGAGTATCCGCCGTAGAGCGTGGTCGAACACCCGGTCGGCAAGGTGGCGATGTAAGTCCCGACGACCGCCGCGCCTACGGCCGCACCGACGGCTGCCGCACCCCAGCCGTAACCGGGACCCCAATATCCGCCATGCCAGTGGCCATTGTTCCAATAACCGTTGTGCCAGTTGCCATTGCCGCCATTCCAATTGCCGTTGCCGCCGCCGTTCCAGTTGCCATTGCCGCTCGGATTCCAACGTCCGCCATTGGGACCACCGATGCCGGCGTTGGCGATCGGATTGCTGACGCCGGGGCGTCCGACTGTGCCGTTGCCGTTAAATCGTCCGCCGGCAGGACCGCCCAAACCGGCATTGGCGATGGGATTGCTGACGCCTGGGCGATTGCCGCGATTGCCAATGCCGCCGCGGTTGCCGAAGTGGCCGTTGTTTGCAAGCCCGCCGCGCGTTCCAAATCCGCCGCGATGGGCGACATGGCCGCGACTGCCAAATCCACCGCGGTGTCCGAAGCTCCCGCCGCGCATGCCGCCGCCACGCATTCCGCCGCCACGCATTCCACCACCACGTCCGCCGCCGCGGCCGCCGCGCGCATCGGCAGAAATGTCGGCGATCGTCGACAGGGCGAAGATGGCGGCAAGAGTCGAGGCGAACAAACTCGTCCGACTGAACTTGAGTCTCAACATGTCAGCCTCCTTGGGCCGTTTGGCCCCTCCACGAGGCACGTGTCACTCGGTTCTCGCCGAACATCGTGTTAACTACAGTACGGCCGTTCAATTGGGCTTTCGTGCCATCGGATTGACTTACGTTGGAAGGAGTTGCGGATGGGACCATGCATCGTCACCGGCGGAGACGGCGCGCTGGGTGCGGTCGTCGTGCAGCGATTGCGCAAGGCCGGCGCGGCTGTGGCGGTCATCCAGCGGCATTCATCGCCAAAGCCTGACGGCCTGATCTTCGGCGGCATCGATCTTTCGGATGCGTCGGCCGCATCCCGCGCCATCGATGCGGCAGCAAACGCCCTCGGCGGGCTCTATGCACTGGTCAATGTCGCGGGCGCATTCCGCTGGGAAACCGTGGCGGATGGAAACATCGCGACGTGGAATTTCCTCTACGCGGCGAACGTAAAGACGGCGGTCAACGCCTCGCGCGCCGCCCTGCCGCATCTGGTGAAGAACGGCGGCGGCCGCATCGTCAACATCGGAGCCAATGCGGCAGCGAAAGCCGCCACCGGCATGGGGGCCTACGCCGCTTCGAAAGCGGGCGTTGCAAAATTCACCGAAGCGCTGGCGGACGAAGTGAAAGACAAGGCCATCACCGTGAATGCGGTGCTGCCCTCGATCATCGACACACCGGCCAACCGGGCCGACATCCCGAAGGCGGATTTCGGCAAATGGGTGAAGCCGGACGAGATCGCGGCGCTGATCGCCTTCCTGTTGTCCGAAGAAGCGCGGGCCATCACTGGCGCCCTGATCCCGATCACGGGCGGCCTCTAGGAGCGCCGGCTCGCGGTTCAAGGCCTGCGATTGCATGGGCCGGTTGTGACAGAGCGGTAGCGAAGCGGGAACTTTTCCATCAAAACACCAGTTTCCCCTTGGTGGCTTGGCGCGGGGCGTCGGGCGGCCTTTGCTCAGGGTGTCCTCATGAACCTCCACCAGTCCGTCGCGCCGGTTGCCAACGTGGAAGAAATGCAGGCCGCGCTGCTGGCGCGCTATCAGGCCGTGCGCGCGGCGACGGAGGGATTGGCGGCGCCGCTTTCGGCGGAAGACCAGAACCTGCAGCCGATGGCCGATGCCAGCCCCGTCAAATGGCATCGCGCCCACACCAGCTGGTTCTTCGAGACATTCGTGCTGAAGACAGTGCGCGGTTATGTCGAATTCGACCCGCACTACGCCTATCTGTTCAATTCCTACTATGGCGCGGTGGGCCCGCGGCACGCGCGGCCCGAACGCGGACTACTGTCGCGGCCGTCAGCCGAAGAGGTCGGCGAGTATCGCCGGCACGTTGACGACGCAATGGTGGCGCTGCTGTCGCAGCCGCTGGATGCCGAATTGCTGACGGTGATCGAGCTGGGACTCAATCACGAGGAGCAGCATCAGGAACTGATTCTGACGGATCTGCTGTACGCGTTCTCGCGCAATCCGCTGCGGCCGGCCTATGGGCCGAAGAAATCGGCGGAGGCCGTGCGCAAGGCTTCCGGCGAATGGCTTACCTTCGATGGCGGCATCGTCGAGATCGGCCACACGGGTGACGGCTTTGCCTTCGACAATGAAGGACCGCGCCATTCCGCCATCCTGATTCCCTATCGGTTGTCCAATGTGCTCGTCACCAATGGCGAATGGATGGAGTTCATCGAAGCGGGCGGCTATCGCGAAGAGAAACACTGGCTGTCCGACGGCTGGCAATATGGGCAGGCCAATGACTGGCAGGCGCCGCTCTATTGGGAGAAGCGTGAAGGCCAATGGTGGTCGATGACCTTGTCCGGCATGCAGCCGCTCGAGCCCCACGCACCGGTCGCCCATGTCAGTTTCTACGAAGCGGATGCCTTCGCCCGCTTCCGCGGCAAGCGGCTGCCCACCGAATTCGAATGGGAGCATGCGGCCGCGTCGCTTGATCCGGCCACCGGCAATTTCCGCGAGTCCGGATTGCTGCGGCCGGTATCGTCGCAAGACACGCAGATGTTCGGCGATGTCTGGGAATGGACCGCCAGCGCCTATGCGCCCTACCCCGGCTATCGCACACCAGACGGCGCCATCGGCGAATACAACGGCAAGTTCATGATCAATCAGATGGTGCTG
>DATJYT010000218.1:0-34991 GCA_035499475.1 Xanthobacteraceae bacterium
GCTGATGACGCCGGCCGGCGACATCCTGATTCAGTCGCTTGCGATCATCGAATATTTGGACGAAATCCACCCCGAACCGCCGCTCTTGCCAAAGGATCCGATCGCCCGCGCCAAAGTGCGCGCGCTCGCCGAGCTCATCGCCTGCGACATCCATCCGCTCAACAATATCGGCCCGCTGCGTTACCTGAAGAACACCCTGGGGCAGGAGCAGAGCGCGATCGATGCCTGGTATCACCACTGGGTGCTCGAAGGCTTCGAAGCGCTGGAGCGCCTGATCGAGCCCGCGCCCTATCTCTGCGGCAGCGAAGTGACCATGGCCGATCTGTGCCTGGTGCCGCAGGTGTTCAACGCGCGGCGCCTCAAGGTCCCGCTCGACAAATTCCCCAAGATCGTCCGCGCCGATGCTGCCTGCCTCAAATTGCCCGCCTTCGAGCGCGCACGTCCGGAAAATCAGCCGGATGCCGAATGACTTGCCCGCTGGCTTCTGCCTTTGACGCCGCTTACACAGCCGGGAAATTCATACTTTAGTCACCATTACGGGTTCTTGATCCGCAACCGAGAGGGAACTGGTTTCGGCACCATGATGACAAGACTGCTGCGCGGCCTCGGCGGCGCCACGCTCGCCGTTCTTGCGCTCACAGCATCGGCCGCCGCCCAAGGCGGTCCGGACCAGGTATCATCCAATCCCGTGTGTATGCGTCTCGTCGGCCAGCTTGCCGCGATCGATCGCGGCGGCACCGCCGACCCGGCGCGCGCCGAACAGATTGCAAAATCGGAAGACGCCATCGCCAAGCAGCAAGCCGATCTCGACCGCGCCGTTGCTCAGGCGCACAAGAACGGCTGCCAGGGGCAAGGATTCTTTTCGCTGTTTTCGAGCCTGTCGCCGCAATGCGGGCCGATCAACTCGCAAATTCAACAGATGCGCGGCAATCTCGATCGCATGATGAGCGATCTTGAACGCCTCAAGGGCGGCAATCTCGGCCAGGACGGCGAACGCCGCAATGTCATCAGCCAACTGGCGCAGAACAATTGCGGCGCCCAGTACACCGCCGCAGCCAGCGCTGGCGGATCAGGCGGCTTCTTCGACGCGCTGTTTGGCAACGGTACCGTGGTCAACCCCAGCGGGGGCGACGGCGCACCGGCGGGCACCTATCGCACCGTCTGCGTGCGCGCCTGCGACGGCTATTATTTTCCGATCTCGTATTCGACGGTGCCCAGCCACTTCGCCGACGACGAGCGCGTGTGCCAGCGCGAATGTCCCGCAACTGAAGTGTCGCTCTACAGCTATCGCAATCCGGGCGAGGACATGGAGCAGGCCGTATCGCTCAGCGGCCAGCCCTACACCATGCTGCCGAACGCGTTCCGCTACCGCAAGGAATTTTCGGCGGCTTGCTCGTGCCGCAAGCCCGGGCAGAGCTGGGCCGATGCGCTCAAGAACGCCGACGACAGCACCACGCTCGAGAGCGGTGACATCGTCGTCACCGATGAGAAAGCCAAGGCACTCTCACAAGCCCCGCAGCCATCTGGCAAAGCCGGCGCGAAGGCGGGTGCTGTTCCGCCGGCTCCTGTCACGACGGCATCAGCACCACCGGTAAGCAGCGGCAGCACCGATCCGAACAACAGGCCCCCGGTGCGCACGGTCGGACCGCCGTTTATGTCGGCACATTGATCCGCGTTCCGTTCAGCGAATCAAAAATCGGCCGCTCCGGCCTTTGACATGGCGGCATTCTTGGCGAGGGCGCTGTCCGGCTTCGGCAGCGCAGTGCCCGGATCCTGGAAGCGATTGACGATCGGGTAACGCCGGTCGCGGCCGAAATTCTTGAGCGTCACTTTCACGCCCGGCGCCGCTTGGCGGCGCTTGTATTCGGCGAGGTAGAGCATGCGCTCGACCTTCATCACAGTGGCGCGGTCGAAGCCGGCGCCGATGATGGTTGCGGTCGGCTCTTCTTGCTCGACCAGCCGCTCGAGAATCTGGTCGAGTACATCGTAGGGCGGCAGCGTGTCCTGGTCGGTCTGGTTTTCGCGCAATTCCGCGCTTGGCGCCCGCGTCAGCACATTTTCAGGAACAACCCGTCCGCCCGGACCGAGGGCGCCGGCGGGCTTCCACCGGTTGCGCAGATGCGACAAGCGATAGATCTCGGTCTTGTAAAGATCCTTGATCGGATTGAAGCCGCCGTTCATGTCGCCGTAGAGCGTGGCGTAGCCGACCGACATTTCCGACTTGTTGCCGGTTGTCACCACCATCGCGCCGAACTTGTTGGAAATCGCCATCAGGATCGTGCCGCGAGCGCGCGACTGCAGGTTCTCCTCGGTGACGTCGCGCGGCGCGCCGGCGAAAACGCCGGCAAGCGAGGCTTCGAGGCCGTGCACGGCGGGTTCGATCGGGACGATGTCGTATTGCACGCCGAGGCCGCGCACGATTGCGGCGGCATCGTCAAGCGATTCTTGCGACGTGTAACGGTACGGCAGCATTACGCAGCGTACGCGCTGGGCGCCCAGCGCGTCAGTCGCCATCGCAGCGCAAAGTGCAGAATCAACGCCTCCCGAAAGGCCGAGTACGACGCCTTTGAAGCGGTTTTTCTCCACATAGTCGCGCAGCCCCACCATGCAGGCGGTGTAATCCGCCTGGTCCGCATCTGCCGCCGTCGTGATCAGCCCTTGCGCGCAGCGCCACGTTCCGCCGGTGCGCGACCACTGCGTCACCACCACCGCTTCATTGAAAGCCGGAAGTTGGAGCGCCAGCGAGCGGTCGGCATTCAACGCGAAAGAAGCGCCGTCGAACACGAGCTCATCCTGGCCGCCGACCTGATTGACGTAGAGCAGCGGCAGAGCGGCCTCGGTGATGCGCGCCACCGCAACATTGAGGCGAACGTCACTCTTGTCGCGCCAGTACGGCGACCCGTTCGGCACGATGAGAATTTCAGCGCCGGTCTCGGCGAGACATTCGACGACGTTTTCGTAGTCGCCCCAGTCGGTCCAGGTATCCTCGCAGATCGGAATGCCAAACCGCACGCCGCGAAAGCTGACTGGCCCGGGCACCGGTCCGGTGGCGAACACTCGCTTTTCATCGAATACGCCGTAGTTCGGCAGATTGACCTTGTAGCGTATGGCGTCGATCCGGCCGGCCGCCAGGAGCGCGTAAGCATTATAGAGCTTGCCATCCTCGACCCACGGAACGCCGATCAGAACCGCGGGACCGCCGTCGCCGGTCTCGCGCGCGAGCGTCTCGATGGCGGAGCGGCACGCAGCCTGAAATGCTGGCTTGAGGACGAGATCCTCGGGCGGATAACCGGCGATAAAAAGCTCCGAAAAAGCGATGAGGTCGGCGCCGCCGCGGCGAGCCTCGGCGCGGGCATTGCGCGCACGCTCCAAATTGCCGGTGACATCGCCAACGACGGGGTTGAGCTGCGCCACGGCAATGGCCAGACGGTCGGCAGGTCGCTCGTTCATGACTTGGTCTAGCGCCGGTTCATGATCCCCGGCAATGGCCGCGCGGACAAGGCGTAGGCAGACATAACACGACCGCCGTCAAAGTCCGGCCACGGCCGGCAGCGGCTTCATCTTGCCCTGACGCTCCGACTTCAACAGGTCGGCCAAAAGGAAGGCGAGATCGAGCGACTGTTCGGCATTGAGCCTTGGATCGCATACCGTGTGATAGCGATCGTTCAAATCTTCCTCGGTGATCGCGCGCGCGCCGCCGGTGCATTCGGTGACGTTCTGCCCGGTCATTTCAAGATGAACGCCACCCGCGATCGTGCCTTCGGCAGCATGAACTTGAAAAAACGTCCGCACCTCCTTGAGGATCTGATCGAACGGCCGCGTCTTGTAGCCGGTGACAGACGTGATGGTGTTGCCGTGCATCGGATCGCACGACCAGACCACATTGCGGCCCTCGCGCTTCACGGCGCGCACCAGCGGCGGCAGAAGATCGGCGGCTTTGTCGGCGCCGACCCGGCAGATCAGCGTGATGCGGCCGGGCTCATTGTCCGGATCGAGAATGTCGATGATTTTCAGGAGCTCGTCAGGCTTCTGCGACGGCCCCGTTTTCAACCCGAGCGGATTCTTGATGCCGCGGCAGTATTCGACGTGGGCATGATCGGCCTGGCGGGTGCGATCGCCGATCCACACCATATGGCCGCTGGTGCAGTACCAATCGCCGGTCGTCGAATCGACGCGCGTGAACGCTTGCTCGTAGCCGAGCAGAAGCGCCTCGTGGCTGGTGAAGAAACTGGTGGTGCGCATTTCCGGATGAACCTCCGGATCGATGCCGCAGGCGCGCATGAAGTCGAGCGCTTCGGTCAGATGCGTGGCGAGCTCCTGATAGCGCTTCGACTGCGGACTATCCTTGACGAAGCTCAACATCCATTGATGCGCGTTGGAGAGATTTGCGTAACCGCCGCTGGCGAAAGCGCGCAACAGATTGAGCGTCGCCGCCGACTGGCGGTAGGCCTCCAACTGCCGGCGCGGATCGGGGATGCGCGCCTCGGGCGTGAATTCGGTTCCGTTGATGATGTCGCCACGATAAACCGGCAGCTCGATACCACCACGCTTCTCGGTCGGGGAGGTGCGCGGCTTGGCGAACTGACCGGCGATGCGGCCGACCTTCACGACCGGCGACGCCGCCGCATAAGTCAGCACCACCGCCATTTGCAGGAACAGGCGGAAGAAATCGCGGATGTTGTTGGCGCCGTGCTCGGCGAAGCTCTCGGCGCAATCACCGCCCTGCAGCAGGAACATTTCTCCTGCCGCGACCTGAGCCAATGCCTTCTTGAGCGCGCGCGCCTCACCTGCAAAAACCAGCGGCGGAAAGGTCGCAAGCTGCGCCTCGACCTCCGCGAGTGCCTTGGGATTCGGATAGTCCGGCACTTGCAAAATCGGTTTCGAGCGCCAGGAATCCGGGCTCCATTTGGCTTGGTTGGACCGGCTCGACATCACGCTATCTCCACTGCCGCCCCCTCAAAAGGGGCGGCAAACGGCGGTCTTATACACGGCGGTAGGCTACGGCGACAGCCCAACAGATAAGCCGTGAATGGCGCCTATTCAGCCGCGGCGCGGGCATAGCTGGCGCTTTTCGTACGCATCGTGACCAGCTCCTCGGCCGTGGTCGGATGCAGCGCCATGGTGGCGTCGAAGTCCGCCTTGGTCGCCCCCATTTTGACGGCGATGGCGGCGACCTGGACCATCTCGGCTGCGCCTTCGCCGACGATGTGGCAGCCGACGACGCAGTCGCTCGACCCATCGACGATCAGCTTGATCAGCACGGTCGTGTCACGGCCGGACAATGTGGCTTTGAGCGGCCTGAACATGGCCTTGTAGACGTCGGTTTTGGCAAGCTGCGCACGCGCCTGCGCCTCGGTCAGGCCGACCGCTCCGATCTCGGGATCCGAAAATACCGCCGTCGGCACGTTGGTGTGGTCGACCTTGATAGACTTGCCGCCGAACACGGTATCGGCGAAGGCGTGACCCTCGCGGATGGCGACCGGCGTCAGATTGATGCGGTTTGTGACGTCCCCAACGGCATAGATATTCGGTGTAGAGCTGCGCGAGTATTCATCAACCGCAATGCCGCCGTTCTTGGCGACGGCGACGCCCGCGGCCTCCAGCCCTAACTTGGCGACATTCGGCAAACGTCCAATCGCGAACATAACACGATCCGCGGGAATGTGGTTGCCGTCCGACACGCGGACTGAATAATGACTGCCCGCCTGCTCAATGCCCGTAATGGTACGGCCGGTCACGACCCGGATGCCGTGCTTCTCCATGTCCATGCGCAGATGCTGGCGGACGTCATCGTCGAAGCCGCGCAGGATATTCTCGCCGCGATAGATCAATGTCACGTGCGAACCGAGGCCGGCAAAAATGCCGGCAAACTCGACCGCGATATAGCCGCCGCCCTGGATGACGACGCGGCGCGGCAGTTGTGGCAGATGAAACGCCTCGTTGGAGGAGATGGCATGCTCGAGCCCCGGGATGCTGGCGCCGTTGCTCGGCGCACCCCCGGTCGCAATCAAAATGTGAGCCGCGCGCACGCGCTCGCCGTTTGTCAATTGCACCGTATGGGCATCGGCAAGGGTGGCTCGAGTCTTGGCGATCGCGACACCGGCTTTTTCGAGCGTCGCCGTGTACGCCGCTTCGAGGCGAGCGATCTCGCGATCCTTGTTTGCAACGAGCGTCGGCCAGTCGAACGTCGATTGCGGCACGCTCCAGCCATAACCGACAGCGTCTTCGAACTCGCCGCGAAAGCGCGAGGCATAGACAAAAAGCTTCTTTGGAACGCAGCCGCGGATCACGCAGGTACCGCCCATCCGATATTCTTCGGCAATCATGACGCGCGCGCCATGACCCGCGGCGATGCGCGCGGCACGCACGCCGCCCGAACCACCGCCGATGACGAACAGGTCTACGTCGTAATCCGACATGCTAAAGATCGTGTCCCCGCTTCTTCATTTCGGCGCGCATTCTCGCCATGACGTCGGTGGAAAGATTATCCGCCCAATCGGCGGCGAAGCGCACGCTTTCTTCGGTGGCTTTGGGTTCTTCGACGAGCAATTTCTTGCCGGCCGGCGATTGGTAGAAGGCCAGAATATCCTTCAATTCAGCCTCGGTGAAATGCCGGGCGTAAATGCGGGCCGTCGCATCGACGAGCTCGCTCGATCGCGCATCATAGTCCTTGTGCACGGCAGCGGCGGATTCATTGAGATCCTTCGCCAACATGAAGTTCGTCTGCAGGAGGACGTCTTTGACTTTCTCGACCACGCCGCGCACCACCGGGTCGAACATCGCCTTGACGCCCTTGAGTTCGACGATCTGCTTGGCCAGAAGCACCGCCTGGGGCGAAGGCTGGGCCGCCGGAGCCTGCGACAAAGCGGGCTTGGCGGCGCCGAAGGCGGCAAACGCGACGACGGCGAGCATCGCACAGCGCGTGGCAAGACGAACGTTCATAGGGGCACTCCCTTGAGTAGCTAGAGGTCAGGACCGTTCGACGAGCCGCACCCCGTCTGGGCCGGCCAGAATAGCAGTCTGGGCAAGGCCAATGAACAAGCCGTGCTCCATGACGCCCGGCACCGCGCTGAGCCGTTCAGCGACAGCCCTCGGGTCGGAAATCTGCTGTAAATGGGCATCGAGCAGCCAGTGCCCGCCATCCGTGACAAAAGCATGGCCGTCCTTGACCTTGCGGATCGCCATCGGGCCTGAACACCCGGCAGCGGCAAGGGTGGCCGTGACCTCGCGCTGGGTCGCCGTCGCGCCGAAGGGAGCAATTTCAATCGGCAGAGGAAAATGGCCGAGCATAGAGACCCATTTGGATTCGTCGGCGATCACGACCATTCTCGCCGAAGCGGATGCGACAATTTTCTCGCGCAGCAGTGCGCCGCCGCCGCCCTTGATCAAGGTCAGGTCCGGCGCAATCTCATCGGCGCCATCCACCGTGAGATCGAGTTCCGGCAGCGCATCGAGCGTGGCGAGCGTGATGCCCAGCCGTTCGGCGTGAATGCGCGAGGCTTCCGATGTTGGGACACCGATGATGTCGAGCCCGGCGCGAACGCGCCCGCCGAGCAAGTCGATAAAGTGCGCCGCAGTCGACCCGGTACCGAGCCCCAAACGCATTCCGGGCTGGACGAATTCGAGGGCGCGCGCGGCGGCGGCGCGCTTCTGGGTTTCGGCGTCCATGATCGGTTCAGCAGCCCCTCGGCCGCAATGGCGTGGCGGTACGACCCGTATCTAGCCGCGATCAGACGACGATCCTAGCAAAAAGGAGGTGTCGGTCTTGCGCCGGCAATCGCGGCCGGTTACGCCGAGACTATGCTCACCCTCGTTTTTGATCTCGACGGCACGCTGATCGATACCGCGCCCGATCTGATCGACACGCTCAACCTTATCCTCGCGCAGGAACGGCTGCCGGCCATGCCGTTCGAGGCCGCGCGCAAACTGATCGGCGGCGGGGCGCGCGGCATGATCGAGAAGGCTCTGATCATCGAAGGCCGCGATTGCTCCAAGGTAGAGATCGATCGGATGTTCGGTGCCTTCATCGCGCACTATGCCGAGCATATTGCCGATCGCTCGCGGCCGTTTCCGCATCTTGAAGCGACGCTTGAGGATCTGGCAGCGCAGGGTCATCGGCTCGCCGTTTGTACCAACAAGCTCGAATGGCTGTCGCGGCGGCTTTTGACGACGCTCCAGCTCGACAAGTATTTCGCGACGATCTGCGGCCAGGACACGTTCGCGGTAATGAAGCCAAACCCGGAGATTCTGAGGCAGACAATAATGCGCGCCGGCGGCGCGGCTGCACAGGCCATCATGGTCGGGGATTCCGGCACCGATATCCGCACCGCCCGCGCCGCAAGCGTCCCGGTCATTGCGGTCGATTTCGGCTACACCGAGGTTCCCATCGCGAGCCTGTCGCCGGACCGGATCATCAGTTCGTTTAACGAACTGGCGGAAGCCATCGGCGAGGTTTCGACGCGTCGGACCTGACACGTTGCCTGTGATCGCTAACGAATCCGGCCGGGACGATGAAATCAGTGTGTGCGCGTTCGATTAACCTTAATGGCTTCGTTTCCGCCTGACCAACGTCTCGATCATATCCCATCGTGACCTCTAAGTGCCTTAAACTACAACGCTTTTATTGAAGTTACCCATCCTCAGTCAGGGTTCGCTTCGGCTCAGCGCCGCCCGCATGACCAGTCGAAGACTAATCTCCTCCTTTACCAAAACAGCGGTCCGGCCTAGGCTTAATTGAGGGATGAGAGGGGTCATGTTCCGCGTACGACTCATCGCCGCAGCCGCCATGACTGCCATGGGCCCTGCGCTTGCAGGTTGCTCAGGCGGATCGATGTCTATGCCGTCGCTGCCCGATTGGATGACATTCAAGCCGCCGCCTCCTCCGATGGTGGCGTTGCAGTTTGAGTCCGAGCCGCCCGGCGCTGACGTACACACCGAACAAGGACAGACCTGTCGCACGCCCTGCTCGCTGGCGGTGCCCGTGAGCAATCAGTCGATCACCTTCACCATGGTCGGCTTCCAGCCGCAGACGATACCGGTTCAGGTCAGTGAAGCCTCGCAACTAATGCCGAACCCGGTGCAGGCCTCGCTGGCGCCCATGACCCCGCCCAAACGGCCACCGGCGAAGCCGAGAAAAAGACCCGCACCGAAGCCTGCCAAGACGACGGCTACGCCGCCCCCGCCTGCTCCTGACGCGGCTCCACCGCCTCCGCCATCGACGGCCCCCGATACGCTAGGTAATCGCTTCTCGCCGCCGTCGAGCTCACCCTTCCCGCCGCCGCCCCCGGCGCCGCCGCCGCAGCATTAGCCGCCACGTCGCAGCATTATTGTGCGGTGCCGAGGAAGCTCAAGCCGATCCGGAAATATTCTGGACGGTCAGGGCTTTATCCTACACAATCGTCCCCTATTTAAGAAACGGAAGCCGATACGCCGCACATGACGATATAGCGGAAACTCCGAAGACGGGTTGCATGCCGGTAAATACTTTGTCAGTTCGGGAACTTGAAAGTACCGAGGCCTACCCGGCTCTGGTCGATCCATTCGGTCGCGCCATCACGTATTTGCGCGTCTCGGTCACTGACCGCTGCGATTTCCGCTGCGTCTACTGCATGGCTGAAAATATGGCGTTTCTGCCGAAGGCCGATCTTCTCAGCCTCGAAGAACTCGATCGCTTGTGCTCGGCTTTTGTCGCGCGCGGCGTTCGGAAGCTGCGCTTGACCGGCGGCGAGCCGCTCGTGCGTCGCGGCATCATGACGCTCGTCGGTTCGCTGTCGCGACACTTGAGCACGGGCGCCCTCGAGGAACTGACATTGACAACCAATGGATCGCAGCTCGCAAAATATGCCGGCGACCTCAAGGGGCACGGCGTGCGGCGCATCAATGTCTCGCTCGATACGCTCGACGCCGACAAATTTCGAGCCATCACGCGCTGGGGCTCGCTCGGCCAGGTGATCGAAGGAATAGACGCGGCACAAGCTGCGGGCCTCAAGATCAAGATCAATACGGTCGCGCTCAAGGGCGTCAACGAGGACGAATTTCCCGGCCTGATCGAATGGGCTCACGGCCGCGGCATGGATTTGACGTTGATCGAAGTCATGCCACTGGGCGAGATCGGCGAAGGCCGCATCGATCAGTATCTGCCACTGTCGATGGTGCGAGCGCGTCTTTCCGAACGCTATCGGCTAGATGAGATCGACTATCAGACCGGCGGCCCGGCTCGATATGTCCGTGTCGCCCAAACCGGCGGCCGGCTTGGCTTCATCACGCCTCTCACGCACAATTTCTGCGAATCCTGCAATCGCGTGCGGATCACCTGCACGGGCACGCTCTACATGTGCCTGGGCCAGGAAGATGCGGCCGACCTCCGCAAGCCGTTGCGCGCTTCCGAAGGCAACGAATTGCTCCTCAACGCCCTCGACGAGGCGATCGCGCGCAAGCCCAAAGGGCATGATTTTGTCATCGACCGGCGCCACAAGCGGCCGACACTCGCCCGCCACATGAGCGTGACCGGCGGCTGATCCGCAGTTTTTGCGATAAATCCGCAGTCGAAAGACCCGCTGGCGCGCCAACCTGCACGCATTCTCCCGGCTCGGCGCGGCGCTTGACGCCAAGCGCGCGTTCTCTGTTATGGTGACCAAAAAGGCCGCGCCGGCCAGGGGCGAAGGCGAGGCAAACGGCGGCGCCGAAATGCTGCTGCCCAGAGGGAACACGGGGGACGGGTGCGCGCGCTACTCAAGCTCAGCAGCATTATCGATGCGATCAATTCGCACATCGGGCGTTGGCTTTCCTGGCTGATCTTGGTCGTTGTGCTGGTTTCCGCGACCAACGCCACCGTGCGCAAGGTATTCGACACCTCGTCGAACGCGTGGCTGGAATTGCAGTGGGTCCTGTTCGGGATCGTGTTTCTGCTCTGCGCGCCGTGGACCCTGCTCGACAACGAGCACATTCGTATCGACATCATCTACAACATGCTGAGCAACCGCGCGCGCAGCACGATCGACATCATCGGCCACGTGCTGTTCCTGCTGCCGCTAACGATCATTATGATCGTCACATCGGTTCCATTCTTTATTCGCTCACTCGCCATCAACGAGCAATCGACCAACGCCGGCGGCTTGCCGCAATGGCCCTCCAAGGCGCTGGTCATGATCGGCTTCATTCTTCTCTTCGCCCAAGCCATTTCGGAGATCATCAAGCGTGTTGCGGTCCTGCGCGGCGCACTGCCCGATCCGCACGCGGATGCTGAGCCACATCCTTACGAGACCGAGTCCGTGCGCGTGCTCGATACCGGCGCACCCGATCCTTCTTCACCGCGTTAGCGACCGGGACACGGCGATGGCAGCATTCCTCGTCGAGTACATGGCGCCGATCATGTTCGGCTCGCTGGTCATCGTGCTGCTGCTCGGTTATCCGGCGGCATTCTCGCTCGCTGCGGTCGGTTTGATCTACGCCGTGCTCGGGATCGCGCTCGATCAATTCCAGCCGGATTTTCTTCAGGCGCTTCCGGAACGCATCTACGGCATCATGAACAACGATGTTCTGCTTGCCATCCCTTTCTTTACGTTCATGGGCCTCATCCTTGAACGCTCCGGCATGGCGGAAGATTTGCTCGATACCGTCGGGCAGCTTTTTGGCACTGTTCGCGGCGGATTGGCTTACGCGGTGATTTTCGTCGGCGCTCTGCTCGCAGCCACCACCGGCGTAGTCGCCGCTTCGGTGATCTCGATGGGGCTGATCTCGCTGCCGATCATGCTGCGCTACGGCTATGATCGGCGCGTCGCTGCGGGTGTCATCGCCGCCTCCGGGACACTGGCGCAAATCATCCCGCCCTCCCTGGTGTTGATCGTCATGGCCGATCAGCTCGGCCGCTCGGTCGGCGATATGTACGAAGGCGCGTTCGTTCCAGGTCTGGCGCTCGCCGGCATCTACGCCGTCTATGTGTTCTTCGTCACGCTGGTGTCGCCGAAGGCGGTGCCCGGACTGCCGGAAGAGGCCATCACCTACAAGCAGCCGGACGGCAGCCGCGGCGTGTGGTCGCTCGGCATCCTCGTCGGCGTCGCCACCTTCTCCAGCTATATGTACATGCGCAGGACGAATGTCGCGGCCGGAGCCGACTTCGTCGTGCTGACGATGTCGCTCACAATCGCGATCTCGTTTGTTGTCGCGGTCCTCAACAAATATCTGCGACTGCGATTGCTTTCGGTGCTGGCCGAGCAGGTCGTGTTCGTCATGGTGCCGCCGTTGGCGCTGATCTTTCTCGTGCTCGGCACCATCTTCATCGGCGTTGCCACCCCGACAGAGGGCGGCGCCATGGGCGCGACGGGCGCGTTGGTGCTGGCAATGATCAAGCGGCGTTTGAGCTGGGACCTGACCCGTCAAGCTGCCGAATCGACCGCCAAGCTCGCTTCCTTCGTGGTCTTCATCCTCATCGGTTCGCGCATTTTCTCGCTCACCTTCTACGGTGTGAACGGCCACGTCTGGGTCGAAAACCTTCTAATATCGCTGCCGGGCGGCCAAATCGGCTTTCTCCTGTTCGTGAATATATTCGTGTTCTTCCTCGCCTTCTTCCTTGATTTTTTTGAGATCGCCTTCATCGTCATCCCCCTTTTGGGACCGGCTGCGGAAAAGATCGGCATCGATCTGATCTGGTTTGGCGTTATTCTCGGCGTCAACATGCAAACATCGTTCTTGCACCCGCCGTTCGGCTTCGCTCTGTTCTACCTGCGCTCGGTGGCGCCGAAGGATTCGTTCGTTGACCGCGTCACCGGCAAACTCACCGCCGGGGTGACCACCGGGCAAATCTACTGGGGCGCCGTTCCCTTTGTCTTCATTCAGGCCCTGATGGTAATCCTCGTGATCCTGTTTCCAAAAATGGTCACGCACTACCGCAGCAATTTGACGACGATCGACCCGTCGAAGGTGCAGATCAACATTGCGCCGCCCGAATTGCCGCCGCTCGATTTGTCAGTGCCGCCGAAAATCCAATAAGAAAAATCCCAGCGCCGGTCGGCGCCGGGAGTGTCTTCGAACCAAAACACGCTCAGAGCTTGGCGCGCGAGCGGATCATGAAGGTGTCATAGGTATAGTCGGCGACCTGCCACCACAGATATTCTTCGTTGCGGAAAGCCGTCAGGCTTTCATAGATTTTCTTAAAATCCGGATTGGTCGCCGACGTCTCCGCGTTGACTTCGTTGGACGCCTTCAGGCTCGCCTCCATGATCTCCTGGCTGAACGGCCGCAACTGCACGCCGTTGGCGACGAGTCGGCGCAAGGCCTGGGGATTTTTCGCATCGTAGCGCGCTTGCACGTCGAGATTTGAGCAAGCCGCCGCGGCCGTCACGATGGCCTGATAGTTCTTCGGCAACGCGTTCCACTTGTCGGTATTGATGAAGAAGTGCAGCGCAGTCGCGCCCTCCCACCAGCCCGGATAGTAGTAGTACTTTGCGATCTTGTAGAAGCCGAGCTTCTCGTCGTCGTATGGACCGACCCACTCGGCGGCGTCGATGGTGCCCTTTTCCAGCGCCGGATAAATGTCGCCGCCGGCAATCTGCTGCGGCACGGCACCGAGCTTCTGCATCGTCCTGCCGGCCCAGCCGCCGATGCGAATTTTCAGTCCCTTGAGGTCGTCGACGGTCTTGATCTCATTGCGGTACCACCCACCCATCTGGGTCCCGGTATTGCCGCCGACGAGAGGGTAGAGATTGAACTTCTTGCCGAACTCGATGAGCAATTCGTTACCGCCGCCTTCCAGAAACCAAGCGTTCTGCTGCCGCGCGTTCGGACCGAACGGCAACGAGCAATACAGCGCAAATACCGGGTCCTTGCCGATGAAATAGTAGGCGGCGGTGTGGCACATCTCGACCGTGCCGTTTTGCACGGCATCGACGTTTTGCAAGCCCGGCACGATCTCGCCCGCGGCGAAGTTTTGAATCTGGAATTTGCCGTCCGTCGCCTCGCTGACGTATTTCGCCAGCGTCTCACCGGAGCTGTAGACGGTATCGAGCGACTTCGGGAAACTCGATGCCAGCCGCCATTTGATTTCGGGCGACGACTGGGCGATGGCCGGTTTGGCAATGGCGGCGCCAGCGGCACCGATGCCGGCTACTTTCAGAAATTCACGACGTTTCATCTTGTGTTTCTCCCCTGTTTGATCGTTGCCGCCTGACGCTCGCAATCAGTGGCGCCACTTGATTATTTGTCACAATCTTAGGTGGCCCGGCCGGGCATGGAAAGCATAATCGGGCGGGACCGAGCGACGCATGTATGGAAGACGCGTCTTTCAGGTGCGGTTTCGATTACGGACCATGTAGGTGTCGTAGCTCAATTCGGCCACTTGCCACCACAGGTACTGATCGTTGCGGAAAGCCAGATAGGAATCCCACACCTTCTTGAACAGCGGGTTGCCTGCCGAAGTCTCAGTATAGACAGCGATCGCCGCCTTCAACGAAGCATCCATGACGGCCGGCGGAAACGCCTTCAATTGCGTGCCATTGGCCACCAGGCGCTTCAATGCCGCCGGATTTTCGGCATCGTATTTGGCCTGCATCCACTCGTTGGCCTTCGATGCGGCGGTCGTCAGCAACGACTTGTAGGCCGGCGTGAGTGAATTCCATTTTGCCGTATTGACGAAGTTATGGATCATCGCGCCGCCTTCCCACCAACCGGGATAGTAGTAGTACTGCGCGATCTTGTAGAGGCCGAGCTTTTCGTCGTCGTAGGGGCCGACCCACTCGGCCGCGTCGATCGTGCCTTTTTCCAGCGCCGGATAGAGATCGCCGCCGCCGATCTGCTGCGGCACGACGCCAAGCTTGGCGATAACGGTGCCGGCGAAGCCGCCGATGCGCATTTTCAAGCCGTTGAGATCGGCAACCTCCTTGATCTCCTTGCGAAACCATCCGCCCATTTGGCATCCGGTATTGCCGGCGAGAAGGGCGGTCATGTTGAACCGAGCATACAGCTCGTTCATCAGGTCGGCGCCGCCGCCGAAATGCCACCACGACGTCTGCATGCGGCTGTTGAGGCCGAACGGCACCGCCGTGCCGAAGGCGAATGTCGGGTCCTTGCCGAAGTAATAATAGGAAGCGGAGTTTCCCATCTCGACGGTGCCGTTCTGCACGGCATCGACCACCTGCAGCGCCGGCACGATGGCACCGGGAGGAAAAGTCTGAATCTGAAACTTGTTGTCACTTGCCTCGGCGACCGATTTCGAAAAAACTTCGACGGCGCCCCAAAGCGTGTCGAGCGATTGCGGATAGCTCGACGTCAGCCGCCATTTGATTTCCGGCATCGTCTGAGCAATGGCGGGCTTGGCAACAGCGGCCGCGGAGGCCAAACCGGCTCCCGCTGCTTGCAAGAATTGGCGACGCTTCATTCGATCCTCCCGTGCATTGGGACGATCGTAGCCCGGATCTCGCGCCGGCGAAATGCAAACTGGAGCCGTCCCGGATTTGTTGGCGCCCCGCCTAGGCCTTCGCCCTACCCTTCATCCAGCAGTTTCAACTTGCCGCCCAGCCAGCGCGTGGTCGGCGCCTGGATCAGGATTGTCATGAGAATGGCGATGAAGGTCACCGATGCGATCATCTTGGCTCCCGGGGCCTTCATCCCGAGCAAAAGTCCGGCAAGCGCGGCCGGGATGACGCCGGTCTCCCGGGTCCAGCACATGAACAGCATCTCGTTGAGGCTCCACCGCGCCCTTCGGTCCGGCAATGCGCACGAGAAAACGGTCAGCGGTCGTGCCACCAACATGAAGATGACGACGAGGATTACTCCGCCCAGCAGATACTGGTTCATCAGACCGAAATCGACCTGCGCACCGAGCAGGATGAAAATGAACAGCCGCATGATGAATGCGGTGGTCTCGACGTATTGATCGAGCTTCTGCGCCTCACTTTCTTCCATTTGGAATCCGAATGCATCTTTGTTGCCGAGGATCATGCCGAAGACGAATACCGCCATAAATCCGCTCGCGTGAAGTCCATCCGCCGAGAAATAAGCGCCGATCACGGCCATCAGCGTCACCACAGGGGCATATTCCATGAGAAATCCCCACCGCTCGTGCGCGACAAGCAACGCCGCGAGATAGCCGAGCGCGGCGCCCGCGACTATCCCTACGACGGCTTGCTTGAGCAGATCGATCAGTGACGACGTCAACGAGAATTCGCTGCCGCCCATGGCGACCGCCACCACACCCACAGTCACGATCGCGCCGGTGGCGTCGTTGAAGGCTGACTCGCTCATCACCGTTTGCGCGACCCGATCGCGAATATGGACCTGCCGGAAAATGGGAACCAGCGTCGCCGGATCGGTCGAGGCCAATGTCGCGCCCAGCAACAGTGCCACGATCCACGGCGCGCCGAGAATGAAATGCGCCGCAACGCAGGTTACCGCCGCGGTAATCAACACGCCAAACGTGGCGATTACCAGAATGGTGATCCAAACCTGCTTCATGACGCCGAATCGCAGCGATGCGCCGCCGTCGAACAGAACGTAGCTGGCGCCAAACAGGAGCAGGATCTGATAGAGCGCTGAATCAGCTCTGATATCGATCAAGCCCAGCCCTGCCGGGCCGATCAGCATTCCGACCAAGAGAAACACCGAAATGTCGGGAATTCGCAGCTTCTGCGCGATGAGGCCGGTCATGGTGCCGACGGCAAGAACAAGCCCGGCGGACATCAGCGTATGCTTGGCAATCTCAACCGAGGCCGACGCTTCCACGTGTTTCCTCCGGTCTCGGCTGCGGCGATCATTCTCGTTTGGAGAGGCACCGTAGCCGGGATCGGACGAAAGTGAAATCCGGACTATGTCGCCAGCACCAGCGCCGCCGCCTCGAGCTCGGCAAAACGGAATGCCCGCCGCTCCAGCGCCATCTCGTCGCGGCCCCACTGTTCCATATTCCAATCTTCATCGACATGCGCGGCTTGCCACGCCGCGTCGGCGCTGAGGCGGCCGCGCGACATTGCGAGTGCAATGAGCGCCGAGCCGGTGAGCGTCGTCACCGCGTGCACTGCGCCGAGCCGCCAGGAATCGGCGGGGATGGCGGCCCGCGCCGCCGCCAGCGCTGCCTCCGGCTGCGCGACATGAATGACACCCTCGCCCAGGACGAAGTCGGCACCGAGCGCTTCGTGCGCCCAGGCCAAGATCGGGTCCCAATGCTCCTCCTGGCGCTCACGAAGCTGCCTTGGACCGGTGGAGCGGTAGAACAAAAGATCGGACGCGAGGTATTTGGCGATTTCTTCAGCGACGGGAAAAGGCGTCGTGGCGACGCCGTCGATGATCGCATTGGCGAGCCGCGTCAGCGGCATGCGCGCCGGATCGATCACCTCGCGCTGGGCATCCCATTCCGCGGCTAATGCCTCGGCAAGCCTCGCTGTAGGCGCCGCCAAGACGCGCCGCGCCGGCGTGCGCACCGGCTTGCCGTCGAGCCGAATGTCGTAACCGTTCTCTCCCGCTTGGATCTCCACCGTAGTGAAGAAGCGGCGCCGCAAGGAAGGACGCATACTTCGGCGCGCCGCGCCGATAGCGTCTTCGGGCGTTGGGCTTTCGAACAAGTCGCGCATCGGCACAACATAGACATCGACGTTGACACCACCAGTGCTGACGCTCACCGCGCGAGCAGGCGGGACCTCCGCCTAAAAGTTCACCACCCTCGATTGATGAAATAGTCCAATATTATCAAATATTTATTCTATATTTTCTGGGCCCATGCGCGGTACCCATGCAATCCGGAGGGGTGGCCGATCGGTCTCACCTTTGTTAAGCGTCCGCAGCGACAAAACATTGTAATAACAAGCGGAAGCGGTAGAAATCTCTACCCCTCTCGACTAGTATCCCGCGCCTGAATCGGCTGCGGGGGCGGTCGAAGGACGGCAAGCCACGCAGCGGCGTGCATACCGCCCATCAAGAGCGGAACGCTGCGTGAAGAGGAAGTCGATGAAAGTCACTGACATTGCGGCCCCGGACTATTTCCACAAGGTCGTGGATTGTCAGTGGGCCTGCCCCGCGCACACGCCAGTTCCCGAATATATCCGTTTGATCGCCGCCGGCCGCTACACCGACGCCTATATGATCAATTGGGAGTCGAACGTTTTCCCCGGGATTCTCGGACGCACCTGCGACCGGCCGTGCGAGCCCGCCTGCCGGCGCGGCCGGG
Source organism: Xanthobacteraceae bacterium (assembly GCA_035499475.1). Taxonomy (GTDB): domain Bacteria; phylum Pseudomonadota; class Alphaproteobacteria; order Rhizobiales; family Xanthobacteraceae; genus BOG-931. The sequence continues at coordinate 18,149 of DATJYT010000218.1, forward strand.
TTGAGAAAGACCCGGTCGCCATCTGCCGTCTCAAGCGCGTCGCCGCCGACTTCAAGGACGACATTCACGATCGCCTTCCTAAGCGCCCCGCGCAGAAGAACGGCAAGCGTATCGGCCTCGTGGGCGGCGGCCCCGCATCGCTCGCCGTGGCGCGGAACTTGGCCCCCATGGGTTATGAGTGCGTCGTGTTCGACCAGGATCCGAAATCTGGCGGCATGATGCGCACGCAGATTCCGAAATTCCGGCTTCCTGAAAGCGTGATCGACGAAGAGTGCGGCTACATCCTCGATCTCGGCATCGCATTCGTCGGCGGCAAGCGCATCGACAGCATGAAGGCCCTGCTGGCCGAAAATTTCGATGCAATTTTTGTCGGCTGCGGCGCGCCGCGCGGTCGCGATCTCGATATTCCCGGCCGCAAGGAAGCGGCCAAGAACATTCATATCGGCATCGACTGGCTCTCCAACGTCTCGTTCGGCCATATCAACGCGATCGGCAAGCGGGTGATCGTTCTCGGCGGCGGCAACACCGCGATGGACTGCTGCCGCTCGTCGCGCCGTCTCGGCGGCGAGGACGTGAAAGTCGTGGTGCGGTCAGGCTTCGAGGAAATGAAGGCATCCCCCTGGGAGAAGGAAGATGCCATGCACGAGGACATCCCGATCTTCAATTTCCTCGTGCCAAAGGAATTCACTCACGACAACGGCAAGCTCACCGGCGTCGTGTTCGAGAAGGTCAAAGCCGTTCGCGACGCCAGAGGGCGCCGTGACCTGGTCCCGACCGGCGAGCCGGATCAGCACTTTCCCTGCGATGACGTACTCGTCGCTGTCGGCCAGGAGAACGCGTTCCCCTGGATCGAGCGCGATTGCGATATCGAATTCGACAAATGGGACATGCCCAAGGTCGATCCCAAGACCATGGCATCCACCAATCCCAAAGTGTTTTTCGGCGGCGACGCTGCGTTTGGGCCGAAGAACATCATCTGGGCGGTGGCGCACGGCCACGAGGCGGCGATTTCGATCGATCGTTTCTGCCGCGGCGAGGACATCAATGTGCGCCCGCCGCCGCAGGTTACGGTATCGAGCCAGAAGATGGGCATCCACGAGTGGAGCTACGACAACGAGATCGTGCTCGACAAGCGCTATCGGGTGCCACATCGCGAGAAGGTCACTGCGCTGCGCGACATCAGGGCCGAGGTCGAACTTGGCTACGACGTCGAGCTCGCGCTCAAGGAAGCCGAGCGGTGCCTGAACTGCGACGTGCAGACCGTCTTCACCGGCCAGCTCTGCATCGAGTGTGACGCCTGCGTCGACATCTGCCCCATGGACTGCATCACCTTCACGCAGAACGGCGAGGAAGCGGACCTGCGCACGCGCCTGCAGGCCCCTGCCAAGAATCACACTCAAGACCTCTATGTCGCCAATGACCTGAAAACCGGCCGCGTCATGGTCAAGGACGAGGACGTCTGCCTTCACTGCGGCCTGTGCGCCGAACGTTGTCCCACCGGCGCCTGGGATATGAAGAAATACCTCATCGACATGACGCACGCGGAACAAGCATGCCACTCCAAAGCGTAAACGACTTCGTCATCCGGTTCGCCAACGTCAACGGATCCGGCTCCGCAAGCGCCAACGAACTGTTCGCCCGTTCGGTCTTGCGCATGGGCGTGCCAGTGTCGCCGCGCAACATTTTTCCGTCCAACATTCAGGGCCTGCCAACCTGGTACGAGGTGCGGATTTCCGAGGCCGGCCATCTCGGTGCGCGCGGCGGCATCGACATGATGGTGGCGATGAATCCGCAGACCTGGGACAAGGATGTCGCCTCGATCGAGCCCGGCGGCTATCTGCTCTACGATTCCACCAAGCCCCTGCCGAAGTCGAAATTCCGCGACGACATCACGGTGATCGGCGTGCCGCTGACCGCCATCACCAACTCAACCTATTCCGATCCGCGGCAGCGCCAGTTGTTCAAGAACATCATTTATCTCGGCGCGCTATCGGCATTACTCGACATCGACCCGAAGGCCATCGAGCAACTCATCGGCGAGCAATACAAGGGCAAGGAAAAACTCCTGTCCTCCAACATCCATGCACTGCACCTCGGGCGCGACTATGCGCTGCAAAATTTGAAATGCCCGATCGGCCTGCGCGTGCAAAAGGCCGACAAGGTCGGCGACCGCATCTTCATCGAAGGCAACTCCGCGGCGGCCCTCGGCGCTGTCTATGGCGGCGCCACTGTCTGCGCCTGGTATCCGATCACGCCGTCCTCGTCACTGGCCGATGCCTTTACCAGCCACTGCAAGCGGCTGCGTCACGATCCGGAAACCAAAAAGGCGAAATACGCCATCGTCCAAGGCGAGGACGAGCTTGCTTCGATCGGCATCGTCATCGGCGCGGGCTGGAACGGCGCTCGTGCCTTCACGGCGACCTCAGGCCCCGGCATCTCGCTGATGCAGGAATTCATCGGCTTGTCCTATTTCGCCGAAATCCCGGCCGTCATCATGGACGTGCAGCGCGCCGGCCCGTCCACCGGAATGCCGACCCGCACGCAGCAATGCGACATCATCAGCGCGGCCTATGCCTCGCACGGCGACACCAAGCATGTGCTGCTGTTTCCGGAAGATCCCGCCGAAGCTTTCGAAATGGCGGCGCAGGCGTTCGATCTTGCCGACCGGCTGCAAACCACGATTTTTCTCATGCTCGATCTCGATATCGGGATGAACCATCGGTTGTGCCGGCCGCTGAAATGGGATGACGCCAAGCAGTACGACCGCGGCAAGGTCATGACGGCGGCGATGCTCGACGAGGGCCGCGACTTCGGCCGCTATCTCGACGTCGACGGCGACGGCATTCCGTTCCGCACCTATCCGGGCACGCACCCCACCAAAGGCTCGTACTTTACCCGCGGCACGTCGCGCGACCGCTACGCGCGCTATACCGAAGAGGGCCCAGCCTATCAGGACAATATGCAGCGGCTGCTCCGCAAGTTCGAGACCGCCAAGGACATGGTGCCGCGGCCACTTCAGGCCAACGCCGCCAAGCCGACGAAATACGGCGTGATTTATTTCGGATCGACCTCACCAGCGATGGACGAAGCGATCGGCATGCTGCAGGCGCGCGGACACGAGCTCGACCGTCTGCGTTTGCGCGCGTTCCCGTTCCACTCGAGCGTGCCGAGCTTCATCGCCGAGCATGACTTCGTCTACGTGGTCGAGCAGAACCGCGACAGCCAGTTGCGGTCGCTCATCGTCAACGAACTGAGCATCGATCCGGTGCGGCTGATTCCGATCGTGCATTACGACGGCACGCCAATCACCGCCCGGTTCATCGCCGCCGCGATCGGCGATCATCTCGATCAGCTCAAGGTGACGCCGCTGCGGAAAGTCGGCGCCTGACGCGCCTGAAATCGACGATTCAAACCGCCTGGACCGGCGACTTCCCGTCGAGAATAACCTTGAACTCGGCGATCGATCGGGTCGGGATTGACTCTTTCCGGTACTGTGACCGGCTGTGATAGATGCTCTTGTAGAAGCTGCATTCCTGACAGACACCGCGAAATAGCCCGCGCTGCTGTTCCTCGATCAGGCCCATATAGAGCGGATTTCTGGTCGAGACGATTTCGCTCAGCGGCTGTTCGTTCAGATCACCGATCTGCAGCGTCGCGTCGACGTCCACGCAAGCGCAGGCATGAACGAACCCGGTGGACATGATCTGGATGCCGGTGAAGAGCAGCGAACAGGCACCGTTCTTGTAGATGCTCTTGGCATCTACAACGTCGATCTCCAGACCGTCCAAGTCTTCGGGTGCGATCTTGCCGCCCCAACTATGATAGAGCCGCGAACGTTTCACAGGAACCCCGGCATCTTTGTAACGTTCGAGCATCATCAACAGGTCGGTCGATGGACCACGCGGCATATCGCGCGTCGAGCGGATCGCAACGTGGAAGACGCCCGGACGCTGGCCGACAAGCGGCAGAAGCGTCTCGAGGTTTCTCATCAGGCGCAGGTAGATCTTGTGGCTCGACTTGGCGACTTTCACGAAGCTGTCGGCATCGTGGCCATAGACGCTTATGCACATGGATTTGAGCTTCTTGAGCTCAATCAATCGCGCGGTATCCTCGGCGTCGCTGATCGTGAAATTCGTGTAGAACATGTATTCGCGGACGCCCGGATGTCGCTCGAGGAAATCCAGCTTGTCGAAAATGTGCCGGTCCATGAAGATATCGCCCGTACTCGGCGTCAAGTGGAAACGCCGATACCCCATCGCCACCGCCTGATCGACATAATCGGCGAAGCGATCGTTTTTCATGGAAATCTTCGGCGAGTCCTTCTTTGGGTAGGCGCAGAACGAGCACTTGAGATTGCAAGCGCTGCTTGGCTCAATGGCAATTGTGTCGGTCTGGAGCGGGACGATTTCGCGGCCGATGAACCGGTTGGCGTTGATTTCGACGACCGAAGCAAGATTGCGGCCGTAGCGGGCAACCAGCGCTGGATTTATCGTCATGGCGGGACCGCGCTAGCACCATTGCTACAGTTGCAACCTATAGGAAGCTGTCGCTGAAGTCGATGACCGGGGCGGCCGATCCGATGTACGGGCGCCGAAAGAGCGATTGAAAAGGCGTTTACCTGACCCGGTGAGAGACCTATTTGGGTCTGGAGATTGCGGATAAGATCGAGTATATTCAATAGCATGACCTACGTCACAAAACCCAAGTTTCACCATCCGGACCTGCCGATCAATACGCTCGGCTACACGCACCGCGACTATGAGGGCAAAATCTCGACGCTATGCGCCGGTTGCGGGCACGACTCGATCACCGCCGCCATCATCGAAGCGTGCTTCAACCTGTCGATCGAGCCGCACCGCGTAGCGAAGATTTCAGGCATCGGCTGCTCATCGAAGACGCCGGACTATTTTCTCGGCAACTCCCACGGCTTCAATTCCGTGCATGGCCGCATGCCGTCAGTGCTGACCGGCGCCAACTTGGCCAATCGCGACCTGATCTATCTGGGCGTGTCCGGCGACGGCGACAGCGCTTCCATCGGATTCGGCCAATTTGCCCATTCGATCCGTCGCGGCGTCAACATGACCTATATCGTCGAGAACAACGGCGTCTACGGCCTGACCAAAGGCCAGTTCTCGGCGACGGCGGACCGCGGCTCGAAATCGAAGCGGGGCGTCACCAACACCGACAGCGCCATCGATCTCGCGGGCATCGCGCTGCAGCTCGGCGCAAGCTTCGTGGCGCGCAGTTTCTCCGGCGACAAGAGGCAGTTGGTGCCGATCATCGAGGCGGCGATCACGCACAAAGGCGCGGCGTTCATCGATGTGATCTCGCCCTGTGTCGCCTTCAACAACCACGCCGGCTCGACCAAGAGCTTCGACTATGTGCGCGAGCACAACGAAGCGGTGAACCGGCTCGACGTCATCACCGGCCGCGCCCCGATCACGGTCGATTACGCGCCGGGCTCGGTGCAAATCGTCGAGCAGCATGACGGCACGAAGCTGGCGCTGCGCAAGATCGACGCCGATTACGACGTGAACGACCGCCTTGCGGCGATGTCATTTCTTCAGAAGCACGCCGCCAAGGGCCAGGTGGTGACCGGCCTGCTCTATGTCGACGCGGAATCCGAGGACCTGCACAGCCACCTCAATACCGTCGATGTCGCGCTCAATACGCTCGGAGAGAAAGAGCTTTGCCCCGGCACGGCGACGCTCGACAAGATCAACGCCAGCCTGCGGTAGAAGCGCGCGCCTATTTTGCGAAGCTCCAGCGGCGCGTGGCTTCGAGCGATTCGCCGGTTTCGAGGAGGCTCTTAAGGCTGGACAGAATGGCGGGCCAGCCGCTCGAAACCGCTTCGATGAATTTCGATTCCGGCCGGTCGATCTCGTGCGTCACCGTCAGCTTGACCATGTCGCCCTGCTGCTCGATCACATAGCTCAGGCGCGAATAGCCTTCGGCATGCAATTCCGGGCGAAATTCGTTGCGCCACGTCAGCACCAAGCGGCGCGGCGCATCGATCTCGATGATTTCGCCTGAGTCAGCGACCCGCCCGTCGGGAATCATGATGCGCCACGCGGCACCGACTTTCCATTCCGATTCCTGCCAAGTGCCCGCCCAGTATTGCCGCGTGAATTCCGGCTCGATCAGCGCCTGCCAGAGTCTCCCCGGCGTGGTGCGGACGTAGGTGACGTAAACGAACCTTGGCTTGGCGGCGGCCGTCACGACGTGGCCCCTTGTGCGGCGCTCGCGTTCTCACAATACCAATCCGGATAAAGCACCTTGCCGCTCTCGATGAAGCTCTTGAGGCTTGAGAGAATCAGCGGCCAGCCGCGGCTGATTGCCTCGAAGACCTTGCTGCCGTCTGCAAAGCCATCGTGCACGACGGTGAGCTTGACCTGATCCTTCTGCGGCTCGATTTCGAATACGACCCGCGACGGTTCTTCATCAGCCATGTCGCCATGATGCGGCTGAAACGAATAGACAAGGCGGCGCAGCGGATCGACCTCGAGCACGACACCAGTGATATTCTTGGACTGGTGCTTGAGCTCAAGCGCGACCGGCGAGCCGACTTTCCAGTCGGAGACAACGCGCGTGCCATGCCAGAATTGCTCCGTCAACGCGGCATCAGTAAGGGCCGCGAAAACCTTCTCGGGCGTCGATGCGATATAGACGACATACACGAAACTCGGCTTATTCATCACGCTCCTCCAGTCCTTTCTTCAATTCACTCAACATCAGCAGGCGCGAGCGCTCGAACTTTCCAATCCAGCGTTCGGCGATCTCGTGGATCGGCACCGGATTGAGGTAGTGCAGTTTCTCCCTGCCCCGCCACACCGTGGCGACGAGGTTCGCCTCCTCAAGAATAGCCAGATGCTTACTGACGGCCTGCCGCGTCATGGCGAGGCGCGCGCATAGTTCGTTGAGCGTCTGTCCGTTGTCGCCGCGCAGCCTATCAAGTAGTTCCCTACGGCTCGCGTCGGCCAATGCCCTGAACACCGCATCCATGCCGACAATATGCAACCTTTTGGTTGCCTGTCAAGCCGTCAAAATTCGTTACGCTTGGTGCGTCGGTGCTTCACGGGGCCAGCTACTGGATACAGGCGCCCATGTACTGGTTGCTGGCGCCGGCAGGCACGTTGTTGAGGCCTTGCTGGAAGGCGCAGCGCGAGGCACGGTCCTGGAAGGTCTCGATGCCGTGCGGCAGGTTGGGAACGGCCCCTAAGCCCGGAGCGCCAGGGACGATCGTAGGGCCTTGCTGCACCGGCGGCGCGTGGATCGTGACCGGACCGCCGCCTTCAGGTGGAATAGCCGGCGTCCGCGGCAACGGCGTCGGCAGCACCGATCCCGACGACCCGCGCGTCACGAATTTACGGTGTGGAGCTTGTGTGACGAGCGGAGCAACCTGTGCGGGAGGGGCGCTTTCCTGCCGTGCACGGCCCGGCTTTCTGCCACGGTGATCAATCGTCGTGCCGTGCTCCGGCGCCACGATCGAATATGGATATCCCTCGTAGCCCTGCGCCCAGAGGGAGGCAGCTGGCATTGATAGAAGTGTCAGGGAAATACAGGAAACGGCGGCGAAGTTGGGCTTCATGGCGCGCCTCCAACCCCATGCAAATGCATGCTCATAATCCCCGGTAAAGGGGCAATGTTCCTCGGCATCATTCCTCGGGAGCATCCTCGATAGGATCGTAGCGCTTGGCATCCAGGCCGAGCAGATTCCAGGATTGCAGCATGTGCGGCGGCAGCGGAGCGGTTACGTCGATCGTACCGCCGCGCGGATGCGGCACGGCGATGCGCCGTGCCAGGAGGTGCAGCTTGTCCTGCATGCCGCCCGGCAGTTGCCAGTTCTCGCGCGCGAAATATTTCGGATCGCCGACGATCGGATGGCCGATATGATCCATATGCGCACGCAACTGATGAGTGCGGCCGGTCACCGGCTTGAGGGAAACCCAGGCGAGGAGCGGTCCCGCCGTTTCCACAACGGCATAGTAGGTGACCGCGTGACTCGCGCCTTTGTCGCCGTGGCGCGCAATGCGCATGAACGACTCGTCCTCGCGCTCTTCCTTCGCCAGAAAGGTCGAGACGCGGCCCTGCGGCACTTTCGGCACGCCAGCAACCAGCGCCCAATAGACCTTTCGCGCCGAGCGTGAGCGAAAGGTTTTGGCAAGCGCCGCCGCGGCGAAGCGCGTCTTGGCGACGAGCAGGCAGCCGGCGGTGTCCTTGTCGAGCCGGTGCACCAGGCGCGGCCGCTGGCCGTGCGCATCGCGCAGCACTTCGAGCATGCCGTCGAGATGCCGTGTAGTGCCGGAGCCGCCCTGCACCGCAAGCCCCATGGGCTTGTTGAGCACGAGAACGTCGGCGTCCTCGTAGAGCGTGATCGATTTCAGGAAGGCGCGGGTCTTCTCGTCAACTTCATTGCCGGGTGTGCGAGGCCCGGGCTGATCGAGCCGCAGCGGCGGGATGCGGACCGACTGGCCAGCCTCGAGCCGATTCTTCGGTTGCGTGCGGCGGCCGTTGACGCGCACCTCGCCTTTGCGGATGACGCGCTGGATATGGGAGAAGCTCAGCCCTGGAAACCGTGCTTCAAGAAAACGGTCGACGCGCATGCCGGATTCGTCGGCGGTGACGGCGACAGTTTGTACTTTTCCCTCCCCCCGCGAGCCGTCGCGAGCGGTGGCGAGGGTCCGCGCCGAAGGTGCCGGAGTGGGGGGAGTTTGCTGAGACGAAAAATGACCCCCACCCCCAACCCCTCCCCGCCGCTCCGCTTCGCTACGCGGGTGGAGGGGAGATCGCAGCCTATCGAATTTACGACCTCCGCGATCCCGCGGCCCGGCGATCCGCTTTCCGCCGCCCGGCTGGCGTGGTCCGCGACTGCCCCTCAAGACGCGCTCCTCGCGGCAGCTGCATCGGCCATCCGCTGAATCTCAGCTACGATCGGGTGCGACCGCCAAAGCAACATCATTCGTGTCTTGGGCATGAACATAATCTTGTCGCCAAAATCCGTGCTGCGCCGAAGAAAAATGGTCACCGGATGAATATTGATCCAGCGATTTTCCGTTACTCGTTCCACCGCGGCGAGGGGCACTACGATTTCTCTTAGATAATTTGAGAAATACAAATTGCCGCCCTCGCATCGAACCCGCTTTAGTCGCACGCAACTCCACCAAATGAAACTCGATCCTGCCACTAAGGCCACCAGAAAAGCCCATTTCATTTTGGGCGGCGCGCCGTAGCTCATCCACACAGTAATCGTACCTATTCCAAAACCCGAAATCCAAAGTGTCGGAAAGACGATCTTAGTTACGAATGTAAGCCGTGAAGACAACAGCGATCCGGTTATCATCGCCCTATCACACCCGATCTTGCTACGAGCGCTCGCGCCGCAGCTTGGCCCAGTATTCCAGCCGCTTCCTGATCTCGCGCTCGAAGCCGCGCTCGGGCGGATCGTAGAATTGCTTGCGGCCCAGCGCCTCGGGGAAATAGTCCTGGCCGGAGAACGCCTCCTCCGTATCGTGATCGTATTCGTAGCCCGAGCCGTAGCCTTCGGTCTTCATCAGCTTGGTCGGCGCATTGAGGATGTGCTTTGGTGGCAACAGCGAGCCCGCTTCCTTCGCGGTGCGCATGGCCGCGCCGAAGGCCGTGTAGGTCGCATTCGATTTCGGCGCGGTAGCGACATAGAGCACAGCTTCGGCGATGGCGAGTTCGCCTTCCGGTGAGCCAAGAAAATCGTAAGCATCCTTCGCCGCGTTGGCGATGACCAGCGCCTGCGGATCGGCAAGCCCGATATCCTCCACTGCCATACGCACGACCCGCCGCGCCAGATAAAGCGGGTCCTCGCCGGCGTCGAGCATGCGGCAGAGATAATAGAGTGCGGCATCGGCATCGGAGCCGCGCACCGATTTATGCAGCGCGCTGATGAGATTGTAATGGCCGTCCTGCGACTTGTCGTAGATCGGCGCGCGTCGCTGCACGATGTCCTGGAGCGCCGCAACGTCGAAGGTCTCTCCCTTGCGGCCGGCGCGCCACACTTCCTCGGCGAGCGTCAGCGCGGCACGGCCGTCGCCATCGGCCATGCGCACCAGCGACGTCCGCGCCTCGGCGTCGAGCGGCAGCCTTTTGCCTTCTATCGCCTCGGCGCGGCCGAGGAGTCTTTCGATCGCCCCTGCATCGAGCGGTTTGAAGACGAGAACGCGGGCGCGGGAAAGAAGCGGCGCATTGAGTTCGAACGATGGGTTCTCAGTTGTCGCGCCGACCAGCACAATGGTGCCGTCCTCCATCACCGGCAGGAAGGAATCCTGCTGGGCGCGGTTGAAGCGGTGAATTTCGTCGACGAAGAGAAGCGTGCCTTGCCCGGTCTCGCGGCGCAACCGCGCCGCCTCGAACACTCTCTTGAGGTCGGCGACGCCGGAAAAAATCGCCGAAATCTGTTCAAAATAAAGGTCGGTCGTGCGCGCCAACAGGCGCGCCACCGTCGTCTTGCCGGTGCCGGGCGGTCCCCAGAAGATCAGCGAACCCGGAGAGCGCGTTTCCAGCATGCGCGTCAACGCGCCGTCGGGACCGAGCAGATGATCCTGGCCGACGACGTCTGCGAGCGCATCGGGACGAAGCTTGTCGGCAAGCGGTCGCGGCGCGTCACGATCGAGGCCGCCGGCCGCGAACAGCGATGGTGCGCTTTTCTTTGCGCGCGTGCTCATTATCCGCTGAACATCACGGAAATCTGCTGGCCACTGCGATTGATGGTGACGCGCCACTGCCGGCCGCCCGTGCTCGTGGCGCGCTCAAGATCGGCCGATTTGGCGATCTTCTGATTGTTGACCGAGACGATCACGTCGCCCTTCTGAAACCCGATGGACTGCGCTGGCGAGCCTTCGGCCACGTGGGTCACGACGACGCCTTCGGTCTGCGGATCGAGACGCAATTCATCCGCCAAAGCCGGCGAAAGATTCGCCACCGTCACGCCGAGGAATGGCGAGCGGGAGCGAATCTCGATTTCGTTGCGCGGTGTGTCGGGAAGCGCCTGCAGGGCGACCGAAACTACGATTTCCTTGCCCTGGCGAATGAGGCCGACCTGGGCGGTGCCGCCGAGCGGCTTGGTTGCGAAACGGTAATCGAAGGCGTTGGGGTCATCGACCTCAACACCATCAACGGTGACGATAAGATCTCCGGTCTTGATCCCGGCCCGCGCCGCGGGGCCATTGGCGGCGACGCTCGCGACCAGGGCGCCGCTCGGCCGCTTGAGGCCGATGCTGTCGGCGATTTCCGGCGTAACCTCCTGGAGTTTGGCGCCAAGCCACGGCCGTTTAACCGCAGCTCCGCCGCTCTTGGCCGATGCCACCACGACGCGCACCATGTTGGCCGGGATGGCAAAGCCGATGCCCTGCGAGCCGCCCGAGCGCGTGTAGATTGCCGAATTGATGCCGACGAGGCGTCCCCTCATGTCGACCAGCGCGCCGCCCGAATTGCCCGGATTGATGGCGGCATCGGTCTGAATGAAGAATTGATAGTCGCTGGTGCCGACCTGTGAACGGGCCAGCGCCGACACGATGCCATGTGTCACGGTCTGGCCGACTCCGAACGGATCGCCAATCGCCAGCACTACATCGCCGACCTGAAGCTCGTCGGCATTGCCGAACTCCAGCACAGGGAAACGCTCATTGGCGCCTTTGATGCGCAGCACGGCGAGATCGCTGCGCTGATCCTTGAGCACGATCTCGGCGTCGAACTCGCGTTTGTCGGCGAGCGCGATCTTCACCTCGCTGGCGCTGTCGATGACGTGGAAGTTGGTTACGACGAGCCCGGCGGGATCGACGATGACACCCGAACCGAGCGAGCGCTCGACCTGCTCGCGCGGCATGCCGCCGCCGAAGAACTGCCGGAAGAACGGATCATTGAGAAACGGGTTGCGGTTTTCGACAACGTGAGACGCGTAGACGTTCACGACCGCGGGGGCCACGCGCTGCACCACCGGAGCAAAGGAGAGCTGGAGTTCGGCGGCCGAACTCGGCACTCGGCGGTCCTGGGCGCTCGCAGGTACCGACAGAGCTGCGGCCAGGACGGCAATGGCCGGTATAGCGAGGAAGTGCAGGCGCGGCATAAAAAATCCCCGATTCAACGGTGCCACATATAGGCACCCGACCGGGGCATTAGAAGGGCAATCGCCACGCTCGCCCGGCAGTCAGGTCGGGAACGCAGTTTCTCTCGCCCCGTTGTTACTCCTTGGGCGGCAGGGTGCGCACCCAGCCGATAACCGCGTCGAGGTCGGCATCGGTCATATGCGCGTAATAGCCGTAGCCCATCGGCGGCTTGAGATGATTGCCGTCCTTGTCGATGCCTTGGGTGATGGCGCGTTTGATTTCGGCGTCGGTCCACGCCCCAATGCCCTTGGTCTTGCTCGATGTTAGGTTGCGCGAAGTTGACACGCCCCACGGCCCGGGAAATTCCATTCCGCCGCGCCCGAGATCGGCCCAGTTATGCTCGCCCTTCGTCATCGGCGTGTGGCACTCCATGCAATGGCCGATGGTCGCAAGGTAGAAGCCGCGCTTCATCGGATCGTCCAACATGGCCGGCGTGTACGGCTTCTCGGCGCCGGGGTAGATCTGCCGCGGCGCCGGCATCTTGTAGACCGGCTCGGGCACCTTGTTCTTCACCGGCTTCACGCTCGCCAAATAGGCAACGATGGCGTCCATGTCGCTGTCGGTGATGATGCCGTAGAAACCGGTCGGCATCACCGGCGCGACCGGCACGCCGTTCGGGCGAACGCCGGTGCGAAGGAGTTTCTTCAGCTCATCGGCGCTCCAATTGCCAATTCCGGTTTCCTTGTCCGGGGTGATATTGGGGGCCGTCACATCGAAGGGCGGAGGGTTGAAACGCAAGCCGCCGGAGAAATCCTTGCCCGCAACCACCTCGGGAGGGCCCTTCGGCGAATGGCAATTGCCGCAGGTCATGATTGTGTTGACCAGATAGGAACCGCGCTCGACCGGCGTTTCGGCAAAGGCCCCGCCGGCGACTAGCACAGCGGCGATCGAAAGCATTGCGGCGCGGATCATATGTTCCCCCCTGATTCCCTGAAAACACACTATGGCATGACGCGACACGAACAAACCGTGCCAAAGCAGTGCGCGCAAATGTCTCGCCGGCAACGGCGACCAAAGAAGGCAACCGAAGCTGCCCCTGATGACATCTGCTGTTCGCGACTGGCTATGCAGCGGCCGGCTCGGTCGCTTCCGTTCGCGCCTGCACCGGCCCGGAATCCTTGCCCTTGGCCTCGATGTCGCGGTCGACAAACTCGATAACCGCGACGGGCGCCGAATCGCCGTAGCGGAAGCCGGCCTTGAGCACACGAAGATAGCCGCCGTTGCGGCTTTTGTAGCGCGGACCGATCACATCAAAGAGCTTCTTGACCATGGCAAGGTCGCGCATCTGGGCGATGGCCTGCCGACGCGCATGCAAATCACCACGCTTGCCAAGCGTGACCAGCTTCTCGACGACCGGACGCAGATCCTTCGCCTTCGGCAGCGTGGTGACGATCTGCTCGTGTTTGATCAGCGAGGCGGCCAAATTGGCCAGCATCGAGCGGCGGTGGTCCGAGCGCCGGCCGAACTTGCGATGGGTCTTGGCGTGACGCATTTGACTTCATCAGATGATGGAGAACAGAAGAAGGATGACGGCAAGAAGCGTCATCTGTCCTCCGTCGTCCGTCGTCCGTCCTCTCTCAATAATGATCCTCGAAACGCTTGGCGAGTTCCTCGATGTTCTCGGGCGGCCAGCCGGGAACTTCCATGCCGAGATGCAGGCCCATCTGCACCAGCACTTCCTTGATCTCGTTAAGCGACTTGCGGCCGAAGTTCGGCGTGCGCAGCATCTCGGCCTCGGTCTTCTGAACGAGATCGCCGATATAGACGATGTTATCGTTCTTGAGACAATTAGCCGAACGCACCGACAGTTCAAGCTCGTCGACCTTTTTCAGGAAGGCCGGATTGAACGCGAGATCGGGGATCGCCTCGTGCGTGGTCTCGCGCTTGGGCTCCTCGAAATTCACGAACACGTTGAGCTGATCTTGGAGGATGCGGGCCGCGTAAGCGAGCGCGTCCTCGGGGCTCACCGCGCCATTGGTCTCGAGCGACAGCGTAAGCTTGTCATAGTCGAGAATTTGCCCTTCGCGAGTGTTCTCGACCTTGTAAGAGACCTTGCGCACCGGCGAATACAGGCTGTCGACCGGGATAAGCCCGATCGGTGCGTCCTCGGGACGGTTGCGCTCGGCCGGCACATAGCCCTTGCCGGTATTCACGGTGAATTCCATCCGGATTTCGGCACCTTCGTCGAGAGTGCAGAGCACGAGGTCCGGATTCAGCACCACAATGTCGCCGACCGTTTGAATGTCGTTGGCAGTCACTGTACCCGGGCCCTGTTTCTTCACCACCATGCGCTTGGGCCCGTCGCCCTGCATTTTGATGGCGATGTCCTTGATGTTGAGCACGATGTCGGTCACGTCCTCACGGACGCCCGCGATCGAGGAGAACTCGTGCAGCACCCCGTCGATATGCACCGACTGCACCGCGGCGCCTTGCAGCGACGACAGCAGAATGCGCCGCAAGGCGTTGCCGAGCGTCACGCCGAAGCCGCGTTCAAGCGGCTCGGCCACCACCGTCGCCGAACGACGCGAGTCGGTGCCGGGGGTGACTTGCAGCTTGTTGGGCCTAATCAATTCCTGCCAATTCTTTTGAATCGTCACGTTTTCACCCATCGCGTTGCGCGGCGCGATTCGCTCGCGCGCCTCATTCCGCTCCGTGAGGCCAAGATCTTGCGGCGGCAGATGTTGAACTTCCTCCATCGGCCGTATGTCCTATACCCGCCGCCGCTTGCGCGGCCGGCAACCGTTGTGCGGGATCGGCGTCACGTCCCGAATCGAGGTGATTGTGAATCCGGCCGCCTGCAACGAGCGCAGCGCTGATTCACGTCCCGAACCGGGACCGGCGACCTCGACTTCCAGCGTGCGCATACCGTGCTCCTGCGCCTTCTTGGCGGCGTCCTCGGCGGCAACCTGCGCGGCATAAGGCGTCGATTTTCGTGAGCCCTTGAAACCCATCGTGCCGGCGGAAGACCAGGCGATGGTATTGCCTTGCACGTCGGTTATCGTGATCATTGTGTTGTTGAACGTGGCGCTGACATGCGCGACGCCCGAGGCGATGTTTTTGCGTTCGCGTCGGCGGACGCGGGTGGCTTCTTTGCCCATTCTGAACCCTTTCACGGACCCGCGCCGGCGGTTCCGGGGCGGTCACTTCAATCCTGTTCGACGTTTTATTTCTTCTTGCCGGCGATCGGTTTTGCCGGCCCCTTGCGCGTGCGCGCATTGGTGTGGGTGCGCTGGCCGCGCACCGGCAGGCTGCGCCGGTGACGCAAGCCGCGGTAACAGCCGAGGTCCATCAATCGCTTGATGTTCATTGCCACTTCGCGGCGCAGATCGCCTTCGACGACGTAGTCGCGATCGATCACTTCGCGAAGTTGCAGGACTTCCTGGTCGGTCAACTGAGAGACCCGGCGAGAATCCGGGATTGAGACCTTTTGCAGAATCTCCTTGGCCTTGGCGCCGCCAATTCCATAGATGTACTGCAACGCAATCTCGATGCGCTTGTTGGTCGGTAGGTTGACGCCTGCGATACGGGCCAAGTCAGTTACTCCTTGTGCCTGCCGGCCACGTCGGGCGGCACGGCGAGCGGCGGCGGTCCAGCGGTTTCAATGTCACCTGAGAAGGCCACAAACGTAAAAAGCCAACGCCTGCCTGCCATTGCGGCTCGGCATCGCTGTTCAATCTCCGACTGGATGTTCGCGGCTTATTAATGGATTCCTCTTGCATTCGTCAACCTCAGCTAGCGAATTCGTGTAGCATCTCGCTCACCGCCGCCGGGTTTTCCCGCCTTTTCGCTTGGGCGCAGGCGCCCGGCGGGCGTCGGCTGGCTTTCGCTTCGAAGCGGAACGCCTAAACGACCTCGTGGCCTTGGATTTTTTTCCTATAATATTTGCCCTACTCGCCTTTCTCGATGAGCCCGCCGCCCTCTTGGCTGCCGGTTTTGCCGGTTTCGCCGCTTTCTTGGGCCGCCGCCGCATCAAATCCGGCGCGGGCTTAGCCGCCAAGGCCTGGGTCAAGGCTTTGTCGATCGCGGAAGTGACTTCCTCGATCGGCGCCATCCCGTTAACCGTGTGCAGCACGCCTTGCAGTCGGTAATAGCCGATCAGCGGCGCAGTCTGTTCGCGGTAGGCTACCAGTCGCCGGTGCAGCACTTCCGGATCGTCGTCGCTGCGTAGCGGCTCGCCGCGGGCCTTGGCCTGCGCGATGCGGTTCTCGATCCGCTTGAGAAGCGCACCTTCATCGACGCGCAATTCGATCACGGCGTCGAGGGCAAGATCGCGCTCGCCTAGAAGGCGGTCGAGAGCGGCTGCCTGCGGGACGGTGCGGGGAAATCCGTCGAGGATGAAGCCCTTGCGCGCATCAGGCTGCTCGATGCGCTGGGCAATGATGCGGACCACGACATCGTCCGGCACCAGCCCGCCGCGCGCCATAATGTCCTGCGCCTGCCGCCCAACGGGCGTGCCGGCCTGCACGGCGGCGCGGAGCATGTCCCCGGTGGAGAGCTGGACTAGACCGTACTTGGCGACGAGATGCTGGGCCTGCGTTCCTTTGCCAGCCCCCGGCGGGCCCAGCAGAATTAATCTCATCTCCGCCGCCCCCTCAGCTTCGAACGTTTGATCAAGCCTTCATATTGGTGCGCCAGCAGATAGCCCTGCACCTGTGCGACCGTATCCATGGTGACGCTGACCACGATCAGGAGCGAAGTGCCGCCGAAGTAGA
>DATJYT010000219.1:0-2009 GCA_035499475.1 Xanthobacteraceae bacterium
GCCGGCTTCCGCAACGCCATGCAGGCGGGGATCGATGTGGTGGCGCCGCTCTATGCGGCCAAGACCGAAATCGGCGCGGAGTTTCGCGACATGACCAAAAAGGAGGGACTGGCCGCTGCGGTCAAATGGCGACGTCGCCAATTTGAAGGTGAAACCTGACGCAATCTTGCGCGCCAGGCGCACGCCATGGCGTGCAGTCAAGCCATCCAGAACGGCTTGGAGGCTTCTCTAGCGACATCGCATCGGGTGATGCCGATATCGCGCAAGCTGGCGTCGCTCAGGCCGTACAACTCTTCACGCGACCGAATCCGGCGCCGCCATTCCACGAACTCGTGGGTCAACTGGTTCCAACGCGAACCGGTACGGAATGTCCTCTGCGTTAGGGCTGTGGTGCTCATGGCTTGCTCCAAAATCCCGGAGGAATTCGATGGTGTGAAATTAATGCACGACTGCGTTGCAAGATGTGATTGGCAACACACATCGTCGCTTTTTAATAAGTCATTGAAATAGCAACATTATTTGCGAAAACTTGGGCCGTTTGGCAGTGCGATTTCGAAAAACTGCAGGCCTTCGATCTAGGCAGCTTGGGCCGGTGCCTGCAATTCGGCCACGCGCGTCACCGGCTGCGGCAGCGCGGTGCCGCCAAGATCGTAGCCGACCGTGCGCAAAATGCCGCGCGCCGCACACGCGGCGACGGCGAGCCGTGTGTAGGGATTGAGAACCGGCTCGCGAACCCAGTCGAAGCCGCCGCCAGTCAAATCGCCTTGCCAGTTGGCGAGCGCTTCGCGGCGTGCGCAACTCGCCTGCGCGGCGTCGGCGAAGGTGCTCGTGAGAAACCGCCGCATTCCGATTCGCCCCTCCCATCTGGGCCGAGCCGGGAGCCAGTCGTTCGCGGCGCTGGTATTTTCCTCGCGAGTCACAAAGCCGGTCTCGGTTCGCTCGATCACGCAACATTCGCCGGGTGCGGCACCCGCGAGCGTGTAGATCACCGGCCGCGACACCGGTGTTAATTCCAGCATCCGCCGCGCCGCGCGATAATTTTCGGACTGCTCGAACGTCTGCCGCAAAAGCTGGTCGGGCGGCATGCTGTCGCTCGCGGCCCAGGTCTTCAAGGCGTTCGCGACGAAATCGAACGCGCGCAGCCAGCGATGCGACGTGCGGCGCCACATCGGCGCCTGGTTGACGCAGGCCGCGAAGCGCTGCGGCGCCATCGCGGTGAGCACACCCACATAACCGGGCCAAGTCACGCTGTAGAAATCGCCGCCGACGCCGCTCATCCGCGCCACCGCCACATGACGTCCGAGCCCGCTGAAGGGCCAATCCAGGGTCCGCGCCAGCCAGGGCTCGCCATCCTGCTCGAAGGCGCGCGCAGTGCAGCCCCATTGATAGGACGCATTGAGCAGCCACACGCCGGAGAATTCCAGCGCCGTCGCGATCTCGGCGATCTCGCGCACATAGGGCGAGCGCGACTGCGCCAGCCAGCGCCGCGCCGCAAGATCGAGCGCGGGGATCAGCGGCAGCGCGGCCCGCGGGAAAAAGCCGAGACAGGCATCGCGCAGAGCGCGCGCCTCGGCGGCGCATTGCTGCACGTGCTGCAACGGGCCGCCGTCGCGGACATCGATCACCGGAATGGCCGGAAGTGGTGCGCTCATGATGCCAAATGCCGCTCCTTCAAGCCTTTTGCGCCCCTTTCGCGCGATTCGACCGATAGTATAGTGCGCCGCAAAGCCGCCGAGCGATCACAGAGGAAACGCCATGGACCGCCGAAAGTTTATGACCTTCGCCGCGGGTGTCACTGCGCTGCCGGCCGCCTCGCGTTTCGCGCGCGCGGAAACCTATCCGTCGCGCCCGGTGCGGTTCGTCGTGCCGCAGGCGGCCGCAAGCTCTTCCGACATCACGGCGCGCCTGATCGGGCAATGGCTGAGCGATCATCTCGGCCAGCAATTCGTGGTCGACGACCGGCCCGGCGTCGGCGGCAATATCGGCACCGAGGCGGTGGTGCGCTCGGC
>DATJYT010000220.1:0-2726 GCA_035499475.1 Xanthobacteraceae bacterium
CTGACCGCGAGATAGATCATCTCCTTGGTCACGGCATCGAGCGCGCCCGGCGCCATGATCTCCTTGACGCTCTCCCAGGTACGCTTGAGGGTCGCCGGATCGTGCGCCAGATATTTCCAGAAATTGTTGACGTCCTCGACCTGGCGGGTGCGCTTGATGTCGTCGAACACGGCGCGCACTTGGGGCGCGGCATCGCGATATTCGATGGGTGCTCGAGCGCTCATGGCGTTGACTCCGCGACTGCTGTCACTTCCGGAAAGCTATCGCGGCTCAAGCCGCCGCGCCACCAGGACGCCAATTCACCAGAAAAACGCCCACGACGCAGACCGCCATGCCGACAAGCGCGAGCGGGGCGAGGCGCTCGTCGAGGAACGTCCAGCCCATCAACGCCGTCAGCGGCGGCGTGAGATAGAACATGCTGACGACGCGCGTCGCCGCCGCGCGGCGGATCAGGAAATAGAGAAGCCAGATGGCGCCGAACGACAATACGAAGACGAGCCAGGCAAGCGCGAACACGAATTCGGGCGTCCACCTGACATCCATCGTCTCAAATGCTGTCGCGCCGGCCACGAACAGAACGCCGGCTGCCGCATATTGCAACAGAAATCCCGGCCGCCAGTCGATGCCGCCGCCGAACCGCTTCTGATAAAGCGTGCCCGCCGAAATGCCGATCAGCGCAACCGTCGCGGCGAACCAGGCGATGGGCTTGGTCTCGCCGGCCGTGATCTGCTGCCGCACGATGAGAAAGACGCCGGCGAGCCCAAGAGCAAGGCCGAGCCATTGCCGCGGCGCGACCTTCTCGCCGAGCCAGCGGTTGGCAAGCGTCGAGGTCAGTACCGGCTGAAGGCTGACGATGAGCGCGATGAGGCCGGCCGACATGCCGTTCTCGAGAGAGACGAAGACGCCGCCGAGATAGCAGCCGTGCACCATGAGGCCCGTGACGGCGCTGTGCAGCATGCCGGCGCGGTCGGGCCATTTCGGCCGCATCACCAGGTTCACGGCGCCCAGAAGGAGCACCAGCGCACCCATGCGCAGTGCCAGAAACGTCAGCGGCTCGGCGTAAGGCAAGCCGAACTTGGCGCCGATGAAGCCCGAGGCCCACAGCACGACGAACACGGCGGGCGCCGCATAGACGGCAAGGTCTTCGAGCGCGCGCGGCATTTGCAGACTTTTCCCGATTCCATGTTGCGGTCGCCGAGCATGGGACCTGTGATCGTGGCGGAAGTATCGCGGCGGTGACTTGGCAGCAAGTTCGCCGTCTGTTCCTATTGCGGACTGAGTCGGAATGCGGGGCTTCGCGATGTGCGCCGTGCTGCGCTCGGGCCGCGGTGATCGGCGCCGATGACCGCCGCCTATCTGGACAAGCTCAATCCGGCGCAGCGCCGCGCCGTCGAGCATGGCGGCGCCGCGCTCGCGGATTGCGGGCCGCTGCTCATCATTGCCGGCGCCGGCAGCGGCAAGACCAATACGCTCGCCCATCGCGTCGCGCATCTCATCATCAACGGCGCCGATCCGCGCCGCATACTCCTGCTCACTTTCTCGCGCCGCGCCGCCGCGGAAATGAGCCGCCGCGTCGAGCGCATCACGGCGCAGGCTCTGCGCGAGCGTGCGGCGGCGATGACGGACGCGATTTCCTGGTCCGGCACTTTCCACGCCGTGGGCGCGCGGCTGCTGCGCGAATATGCCGAGCAGATCGGCCTCGACCGCGCCTTTACCATCCACGATCGCGAGGATTCCGCCGATCTCATGAACCTGATCCGCCATGAGCTCGGCTATTCGAACACCGAAAAGCGGTTTCCAGCAAAGAACACCTGCCTCGCCATCTATTCGCGCGCCGTCAACGCCGAGAGCGAACTCGGCGACGTGCTCGGCGCGTTCTTTCCGTGGTGCGCCGGGTGGGAGGACGAGCTGCGCGCGCTCTATGCCGCCTATGTGGAGGCCAAGCAGCGCCAGCGCGTGCTCGACTACGACGATTTGCTGCTCTACTGGGCGCACATGATGGCCGAGCCGACCATCGCGGCCGACGTGTCGGCCCGCTTCGACCACGTGCTGGTCGACGAATACCAGGACACCAACCGGCTGCAGGCTGCGATCCTTCTGGCGCTCAAACCCGACGGCAAAGGCCTGACCGTGGTCGGCGACGATGCGCAATCGATCTATTCGTTCCGCGCCGCGACCGTGCGCAACATTCTCGACTTTCCCGGGCACTTCAGCCCGCGCGCCGAGATCGTCACGCTCGAGCACAACTACCGCTCGACGCAGCCGATCCTGGCCGCGGCGAATGCGGTGATCGAGCTCGCCGAAGAACGCTTCACCAAGAACCTGCGCTCCGACCGGCCGTCGGCGGAGCGGCCTTATCTGGTCAGCGTACCCGACGAAGCCGCCCAGGCGCGCTATGTGGCCGAGAAGATCCTCGAGCACCGCGAGAGCGGCATCGCGCTCAAGGCGCAGGCGGTGCTGTTTCGCGCCTCCCATCACAGCGGGCCGCTCGAAGTCGAGCTGACGCGCCGCAATATTCCGTTCGTGAAATTCGGCGGCCTGAAATTTCTCGAAGCCACTCATATCAAGGACGTGCTCGGCTTTCTGCGCTTTGCCGAGAACCCGCGCGATCGCGTCGCCGGATTTCGCGTCGCTCAGCTTCTGCCCGGCATCGGACCGGCGAACGCGGCGCGCATCCTCGATTGTGTCGCGCAAGCCGGCGACCCGGCGCAGAACCTGGCCGTATT
>DATJYT010000221.1:0-5887 GCA_035499475.1 Xanthobacteraceae bacterium
CGCGAAGGGGTGTGCAGGCGCGTCATGGTTATCTCCGCAGATATTCGGGCGCCATCAGCAGCATCGCCAAAGCTTGGGGCCTGCTCTCGGCGCGGGCGATGGTGTCGCGGGTCTCGGCAAGGGCCAGCGGGCCGAGGCCACTCTCGAGCAGCG
The DNA here is from genome assembly GCA_035499475.1 of Xanthobacteraceae bacterium. GTDB lineage: Bacteria > Pseudomonadota > Alphaproteobacteria > Rhizobiales > Xanthobacteraceae > BOG-931. The sequence continues at coordinate 154 of DATJYT010000221.1, forward strand.
CGAGAGGATCGGTTCCGGCCGCAAGGCGTCCGGCCAATTCGTTGGCAATATCGAGCCGGCGCGGAATGCCGTCGATCCACGCCGCCTCCATGTCCGAGTAGCCGTTAGGGGCCGGCGGCCGCCACAGCGCTTCACCGAGCGAGGCCTGCGCCGCCATCACGCGGCCGATCGGGATCACCCATTGCGCGCCGGTCAGGCGCAGCGTGCCGATGACCCATTCGGAAGGCGCTTTGAGCTTGCCGCGCGGCGCGCTCCAGGATTCATCGGCCGTCACCAGCACTTTGGCGATCTCTTTGAGGTTGCCGTCGGTGTCGTTGAAGGTCTTTTCCAGCTTCGCGACCAGAGCCGGCGGCGGCTCGTCGGCCACAAAATGACGGGCCAGCTTTTGCGCGATGTGACGCGCCGTTGCCGGATGCCGGGCCAGATCGGCCAGTACGGCGCGGCCTTGGGCGACGCCGGTGTCGGGATAGTGTTTGCCCAGCACTATCTGCTCGCCGGGCTCATGCAGGCGTTTGATAAATACGAATTCGCCACCGTGATTGGGCTCGCGGGGAGCAATCCAGGTCCAGCCAGTCAGCACGTTGGCAAAGTTCGTGACGTCCGCCTGCGTATAGCCGCTGCGGACTCCAAGGGTGTGCAATTCGAGGGTCTCGCGGGCGAGGTTTTCATTCAGCCCCCTGTCGCGATTGATGCCGGCGATAGAGTCCGCGCCCATCGACTCGACATTGTCGAGATAGAACAGCATCGCCGGATGGCTTTCAGCCGCCAAGAGCATGTCGGCAAAACGCCCGAGCACGTGCGGGCGAATCGCCTCACGCTCATAGGGCCCGGACATGGAAAGAATCTTGTCGGCCGAAATGCAAAAGTGGTTCGACCAAAACCACACCAAGCGTTCGACAAAACCGACGTCTGCACCGATCGCGGCATCGAACCGCACCTTGGCTTCGTTCTGAATGAGTTGCACCGGCAATTCAGGCGGCTTCGACGGCTGGTTCGGCGCGGATTTTTGCCCCGCTGGCGCCGGCGCATCGGTTGTGTCGGAAAGCCCCATGGCCGCGGCCTTTGCCTTGGCCTCTTTTTCGGCGCGTTGCGCCAACTTTTCATTCGCAGCCCGCTCAGCGCGATATTCAAATAGCATGCGGGCCGCTTCTCCGCTCGACGGCAGATTTGCCGCCGCAACGCGGCCAGCGTCGGGACGATCGAGATCGGCCAGGATCGCGCCGCGCGGATCGCCCGCAATCTCAGCAATTTGATTTCGCACCGGGCCGAATCCGAACCGGTGCAACGCGAGCGCCGCCTGTTGCTGGCCGTCCTTGGTCAAGGCCATCTCCGCACCGCCGATCAATTCGCGTGCCGAGTGTCGCCGAAATATACCTTCGGCAGGCCGCCCGATCACGTTACAGAATGCTCATAATCGGGGAATTTTGTTGCCAAGTTCGCAGCTAAATCCGGCAAAAGCCGCCTTGCGGAGCCCGGTAACGCCTCGTAAGTATCGGATACGCCTCGGAGTCTTCATGACGGTCCTGATCGACAGGGAACCCGCCACCGGCCGCCTGCGCCACCCCGAAAAGGCGCATCGGCCGGACCAGCCCGCTTTGCCCAAGCCCGATTGGATCCGCGTCAAGGCGCCGATCTCGCCCGGATACGATGCGACGCGTCAGATCGTGCGCGACAACGGCCTGCACACCGTATGCGAAGAGGCCGGCTGCCCCAATATCGGCGAATGCTGGGAGAAGAAGCACGCCACCTTCATGATCATGGGTGACACCTGCACGCGCGCCTGCGCGTTCTGCAACGTCAAGACCGGCCTGCCGGGTGCGCTTGATGCTTTCGAGCCCGAGCACGTCGCCGAAGCGACGCAAAAACTCGGCCTCGCTCATGTCGTCATTACCTCGGTCGATCGCGACGATCTCGATGACGGCGGCGCGGCGCACTTCGCCGCCGTCATCCGCGCCGTCCGCGCGCGATGTCCGCAAACCACCATCGAAGTATTGACGCCGGACTTTCTGCGCAAAGAAGGTGCCGCCGCGATCGTCGTCGCGGCAAAGCCCGACGTCTTCAACCACAATCTCGAGACGGTGCCGTCGAAATATCTCAGCGTACGGCCCGGCGCGCGATACTTCGCCTCGATCCGACTGCTGCAACGCGCCAAGGAAGTCGATCCGCTCATCTTCACCAAGTCGGGAATCATGGTGGGTCTCGGCGAGGAACGCAACGAAGTGTTGCAAGTGATGGACGATCTGCGCGCGGCCGACGTCGACTTTCTCACCATCGGCCAATATCTCCAGCCGTCGCGCAAGCATCATCCGGTCATTCGCTTCGTGCCGCCCGATGAATTCAAGGCGCTGGCGACGATCGCTTACGCAAAAGGGTTCTCGATGGTTTCGGCGTCGCCGCTGACGCGCTCCTCGCATCATGCCGGCGAGGATTTTGCCCGGCTCAAGGCGCTGCGCGGCAAGGCGGCGCGCTGACCGATGCCGCAATTCTCCACCAGGCGCCGGGTTCAGCACTCCGCGGACGACATGTTCGACCTTGTGGCCGACGTCGAGCACTATCCCGAGTTCGTGCCGCTGTGCCGATCGCTCGATGTTCGCCGGCGCACGAAAGACGGCGAGGGCAGGGACGTGATCGTCGCCGACATGACGGTGGCCTATAAGCTTATCCGCGAGACCTTCACCAGCCGCGTCACGCTCGACAGGTCAAAGCACGAAATCTTGGTCGAATATCTCGAAGGGCCGTTCCAGCGCATGAACAACCGCTGGACCTTTCGTCCCGCGGGCGACGCCGCCTGCGAGGTCGAGTTTTTCATCGCCTACGAATTCCGCAGCCGCACGCTTGGCATGCTGATGGGCGCCATGTTCGACGCCGCATTTCGCCGCTTTGCCTCGGCATTCGAACGCCGCGCCGATCAAGTCTACGGCGCCCAGCCGGCCTGAATTTCTGAGTCAGGATTTGGCGCTTTTTCCGTGCGCGCGCTTCGCCAGTATCCGCAAAAGTTCGAGCGCTTCGAGCACCGAGCGCGATCGGACCCGGCCGCGTCCGATGTCGCCGAACAGCCGCCGGCGCGCCACCAGCCGGCCGTCGCGGCTTGCCGCGGCGAAATGGACGAGGCCGACGGGCTTTTGCTTGGTGCCGCCGCCAGGCCCAGCGATGCCGGTAATGGCCACCGCCAAATCGGCCCGCGAATTTCTCAATGCACCATTCGCCATGGCCGCCGCGGTTTCGCCGCTGACCGCGCCATGGCGCCTCAGCGTCGATGCCGGCACGCCGAGGAGCTTTTGCTTGGCTTCGTTCGAGTAGGTGACAAAACCACAATCGACGACATCGGAAGACCCGGCGATTTCGGTTAACGCCCCGGCGACGAGACCGCCAGTGCAGGATTCAGCCGTGGCGACAAGCAGGCCGTTTGCACGGCATAGATCGAGCACGCTGGTCGCTTGTTTGCGCAGCGTGAGGCTCGTCACGCCGCGCTCCAAGGCAACCGGACCGTCGCCGTCGCGTTGGCGAAGATACCTTCGCCGCGGCCGGTAAAACCGAGCTTCTCACTGGTCGTCGCCTTCACCGCCACACGATCGACCGCGATGCCGGCGATGGCCGCGATGCGCGCACGCATGGCGTCGCGATGGGGTGAAACGCGCGGCGCCTCACAGACGATCGTCACGTCGAGATGCGCGATCATGCCGCCGCGTGCACGCACTCGCTCGCAAGCGAAGGCGAGGAAACGGTCGGACGACGCGCCTTTCCACTGCGGATCACTCGGCGGAAAGTGCAAGCCGATGTCGCCCTCAGCGAGTGCGCCCAAGATGGCGTCAACCAGCGCATGCAGCGCGACATCGGCATCCGAATGTCCGGTTACGCCGCGCGAATGCGGAATGCGCACGCCGCCGAGCATCACATGATCGCCGTCAACGAAAGCATGCACATCGAAGCCGTTGCCGGTACGCACATCGGACAGCGCGGCCGCGCGCAACGCTTCGGCGCGTGCGAAGTCTTCGTTGGTGGTGAGTTTCACGTTGGCGATCTCGCCCTCAAACACGGTCACGCGCTGGCCCGCCCATTCGGCGAGCGCGGCATCGTCGGTGAAATCGTCGCGACCGGCCGCAGCGGCGCGGCGATGCGCCTCGAGCAGTTTGGCATAACGGAATGCTTGCGGCGTTTGCACCATGCGCAAGCCAGTGCGATCCACGGTTTCGATGACGCGCCCGCCGGCGTCAATCCTCTTCACCGTATCGGCGACCGCGATGGCCGGCACCGCAGCGCCCGAGGCAAGCCCGGCCGCAACGGCACGCGTCACCAGGTCGTCGGATAAAAACGGCCGCGCCGCGTCGTGAATGAGAACGATATCGGGGGCACGCGCCGCAAGCGCTTCCATGCCCGCGCGCACCGAGCCCTGCCGCGTGGTTCCACCATGGACCGGCGGCAACATGTCCAAACCGACAGTAGCGCTGCGGAACAACGCCTCGTCGTCGGGATGAATGACCGGTTGCACTGCGTCGATGGCTGCGTGTGTTACGAAACGTTGCAAACTCGGCCGGATTACCGGTTCCCCGGCGACGATCCGATATTGCTTGGGCATAGAACTGCCGGCACGCAGGCCTCGGCCGCCTGCAACGACGATCGCCGCCACCTTCGGATTCATCCATCGCCCTGTATTACGCCGCTATGACAAGGGTTTAGCGTGTCATATGTAGACCGCAAATCGATTTTCATCAGGTTGCCCAAGTTAAGGGGCTTGTCCGCTCAAATTTTAGGTATATTGCAGTGCAGCACTTGCACTCATTGTCATTTTGTCTAAACTATATGCAGAACGGTTGCTCGCCTAATTAGTGTGCAGATGTTCGCCGATCTCTCCACCGCGCAAAAGGCCGATCGACCATTGACCATCGGCCGTACACGGCTGCCGAACCGGGTCTTCCTGGCGCCCATGTCCGGCGTCACCGACGCACCGTTTCGCCGCCTTGCGGCGCTGCTGGGTGCGGGCTTGGTCATATCGGAAATGACGGCATGTGCGGCGCTTGCCGAAGGCAAGCGTGGTGCCCGCCGCCGCCTCGAGCAACACGGCGTCGGACCGCACGTCGTGCAGCTCGCCGGCTGCGAACCGCGCTGGATGGCCGAAGGCGCGCGCATCGCGCAGGACACGGGCGCTACGATCATCGACATCAACATGGGCTGCCCGGCGCGGCACGTCACCAACGGCGAATCCGGGTCGGCGCTGATGCGCGATCTTGATCACGCACTTACGCTGATCGACGCCGTGGTGCAATCGGTCGGCGTGCCGGTGACTTTGAAAATGCGTCTGGGGTGGGATGACCGCACGCGCAACGCACCCGAGCTTGCGCGGCGCGCGGAACAATCCGGCGTGCGGCTTGTCACGGTGCACGGCCGCACACGTTGCCAATTCTACAAAGGACGCGCCGATTGGGCGGCCGTACGCGCGGTCAAAGAGGGCGTGTCGATACCCATCGTTGTCAACGGCGACATCGAGACGTTCGGTGATGCCGATGCAGCGCTTGCTGCTTCCGGCGCCGATGCAGTGATGGTTGGTCGCGGCGCGCAGGGCAGGCCGTGGTTTCCCGGACAGCTTGCGCGCTATCTGGCGACCGGCAAGCGAGAGAAACCGCCGGCGCTGAGCGAACAACTCGCCCTCATCAGCGCACTCTACGGCGAAATGCTCGGCCATTACGGTCGCGAGGTCGGCTTGCGCCACGCGCGGAAACATCTCGGTTGGGCGCTG
>DATJYT010000222.1:0-3934 GCA_035499475.1 Xanthobacteraceae bacterium
CCGCTCGCCGAGCTCATCCTCTCCGGCCGCATCAAGGACGGCGAGAAGGTCGCGATCTCGGCCGGTAAGCAGGGTCTCTCGTTCAACGGCGCCGCAGTCGCCGCGGCGGCGTAATTCATTCCGCGTCATCATCCGCGGAGGCGGATGATCCAGTAATCACAGCACCGCCGGCGTTTACTGGATGCTCCGCCTTCGCGGAGCATGACACATCAGAGCGTCAGCGCCGCGGCTGCTGTTGCGGCGGCGGTGGGATGCTTTCGTTGAGCCGCTCGCGCACGTGATCGACGAAGTAGCGCGCTGAGGATTTTGGCACGCCCATGATCCATAAAGGATTGGCGCCGCCCGAGCTCTCGACGCTGACCCCGTCCCAGAAGAAGCCGCGCGTATGCGCGACCTCGGCGATGTGCGACAGTGGCAGATGCTCGTCGGTGCGCCGCCACGGTGTCAGCCAGAACTTGACGTCGCTGGTCGACACGCCGAGCCGGTCCGCCGCCATGGTGAGCGGAAACAGCAGCCGCGTGAAGTTGAAATGAAACAGCGCCCACAGCCGGCTCGATCGAACCGTGATCAGATCGCCGGTGTTTGAAGTTTGGGTCATTGGCAATCCTCGCTTTCGATCCGTCATCCTGAGGTGCGAGCGAAGCGAGCCTCGAAGGGTATCGGCCCGAAGGCCCGGGCCGTCGGCCTTCGAGGCTCGGCGCGGAGCGCCGAGCACCTCAGGGTGACGGAAAAGGCATTGGTCGTCTATCGCGCCTGCGCGATATGGGCCGGGGCGCGGGCCATCACGGCGTCGAGCTGGTCGCGGTCCTTGTCGAATTGCGCCAGCGCCGGACCGTCGAGCACGCGGCCGCGCGGCAGCTTGATGCGCATCGGATCGACGAAACGATCGTTGACCAGGATTTCGAAGTGGACGTGGGAACCGGTCGAGAGCCCGGTTGAGCCGACAAAGCCGATGACCTGGCCCTGGCGCACCCGGGCGCCGACATCGAGGCCGCGCGCGAACGCGGTCATATGGCCGTAAGCGGTCTCGTAACCGTTGGCATGGCGCAGCCGCACATATTTGCCGTAGCCGCCTTTGAGCCCGATCTCCTCGACCGTGCCGTTGCCGGCGGCGAAGATCGGCGTGCCCATGGGCGCCGCCCAGTCGACGCCGGTGTGCATCTTGGCGTAGTGCAGCACCGGGTGGTAACGCTCGCCGAAGCCCGAACGCATGATGCCGTTCGCGACGGGCTTGCGGACCAGGAACTTCTTCGCGCTCTTGCCGGTCTCGTCATAGTAGTCGTAGACGCCGTCGTCGGTGGTCTGGAAGTGATAGTATTTCTTGGTCTCGCCGCCGACGGTCAGCGCGGCGTAGCGCACTTCGTTCTTGCCCTCGCCGTTCTCGTCATCCGCATAGAGCACGTCGAACGAGTCGCCGGGCTGCACCTTGCGCTGGAAATCGACGTCATAGGAATAGATGCGCACCATGTCCTCGATGACCGAATTGGGCACGTTGTTGCGCAATGCGGTCTCATAGAGGCTCTGATAGAGCCGCACGCCGCTGCCGTCGTCCTCGCCGCCGTCGTCGCCGCTCGAAGCGGCGTCCGCCACGTCGGTATCGACATTCTTGATATCGACCGGCACGTATTTGTCGCTGTCGGACAGCGCCGCCGCCGCCTCGATTCCGCTGTCGCCCAGGATCATGACGCGCAGCGGCCGCATGTGGCCGATGCCGGCGGGCGTCATGAGGACGCGCAGTCGCTGGCCCTCCTTGAGCGGGTCGCGCGCCGGCGGTCCGAGCACGGCGAGGATCAGCTTGATCTCGTCAGGCGCGGCGCCGAGTTCACGCAGCATCGCGCCGACGGTGTCGCCCTTTTTCGCGGCGACGATCTTTTCGCTCCAATCGGTGCTGCCGTTGTTCTGCGTCGTGGTCTTGGCGAGCAGCGTGACGTTCTCGGGCACGACGCGCGGCGCAAAGCCGAAGTCGGCGGTGGGGTCGCCCTCGGCGGCATAGCTGAGCTTCAGGGTTCCGGTCACGTCGGTGCCGGCGCTCGCCAGAAGCGGCGCGCCCTTGCCAATGCCGCCGGCAATATCGCGCACGCGGGTGACGATATCGTCAAGCGGCAGCAGTGCCTTCACTTTCGGCAGCAGCGTATTGAGGTCGCACACCGCCGGCGTCACCTTGGCGCGCGGGGTCGGATTGGCGAAATCGCAGGTGACGAACGAAACCTCGGCGTCCGGCGCTGCCGCCGGCGTCTCGTCACCGCCGGCGACCGCATCAGCCAGGAGCTTTTGCGGATTGTACGGCGGAATATTCGCCGACAGATCGGAAACCGTCAGCGACAGGTTGCCGGAGACGCGCACATAGGAGCGCGTGCGCACCACTTCGCGATCGCGCAGCCGCGTCGAGGTCGGCACCCGCAGGATCTGCCGCGCCACGCTTGCTTCGCTGACGGCCGGCAGCTTGTCGGTTTTGCGGAACGCGCCGATCCGATCGCCAAGCGTCGTCAGTGCGCCGCGCAGTGCGCTCTCGACGCGCTCGGGCGCCGCGGCAAAGTTCGTCTCGCCGTCAAGCGACGCGAAAACGGCGCCCCCCATCAAGGCGGCGCCGCACAGACCTGTGAGAATTGTTCCGCTGAACCACTGTACCGAAAGCCGGCGCCGATCGACGAGAACGCCGGTGCCGCCATCGACCGAAAGCGGCGGCTCGTTGCCGAGGTCGATCGCCACGGCATCAATCCTGCGATGCTGGAAGTCCCTGGCGCCTCGCGGCCTAGCTTGGTCCAAGCCCACGTCCCCTACCCAGTCCCTGCAGTCGCAATCGCCACGCGGCGATCTGCACCATGCGGCGTCAGTTCTCGACGATCTGCCGAGCGCTGACGCTGAAGCAAGTCTTGAACCAAGTCTCGGCGTTGCACCAAGGCTCGGCACGAAGCTTGTCCGCCGAGCCCACCGTCCGCTGCGGACGAAAGCGAGGCGGCCGATACGAATTCGCGGCGTTGCCGGCCGTCAACGCGGTCCGGCGCCGAAAACGCAAAGCTCACAAGATGCTGTCGCCTCCCCACGATGCGACATCCCCGACAGGATTATGCCAAGAACGACGGAGGAATGTGGCCGCAGTGCGGCGCACGGACTTCACTCGCGGGCGGCCGACGGCCGCGATGGCGGAACATGATTCCGCACTGCGCAATAGCCGGCAAAATTTGCCCTGCTTCTCGGCCATCCACAGGGCCTATTTTGCCATTTCTGCCGTTGACAATTGCGGCGGCCGAAGACTATATAAGCCCTCTTGGCGCGCTGCCGCTTGGCGCGACGGCGCGTTTAGGAAGCCCCTCACTGTTTCACACGGTGACCGAGCATCAGGCCATGCTCAATGGCCATGTTCGCGTCGCTGTGTCGGATGTGTGGGGTTTCGGCGCCTCCGGGACGTGCGAACTTGCCGGAGAACTTGCCAGGGACGACGGCGCCGCGAGGCTCCGGGATGTTTGACAAGTGAATCGGAAGAAAGAGAAACGTGGACGGCGGAGTCCTTGCGGGCCGCTTCCTCGAACGGAGAAGGCTTCGGCTTTTTCCGCAAGAGAGCGGCCATGGAAGAGACTTCGGCGGTCGACGTTTTAGGTCAACACTGTTGTCGTGAAGGCGGCAGGCGGGAGCGCGAGCAATCGCGCGAACGTTTGCGCGCGCGCGAACAAGAGTGGGACCTCGTCAAACGTGTGATCAGCCGAGATCAATCTCCTCCAACTTGAGAGTTTGATCCTGGCTCAGAGCGAACGCTGGCGGCAGGCCTAACACATGCAAGTCGAGCGCCGTAGCAATACGGAGCGGCAGACGGGAGAGTAACACGTGGGAACGTGCCCTTTGGTTCGGAACAACACAGGGAAACTTGTGCTGATACCGGATAAGCCCTTACGGGGAAAGATTTATCGCCAAAGGATCGGCCCGCGTCTGATTAGCT
>DATJYT010000223.1:0-3341 GCA_035499475.1 Xanthobacteraceae bacterium
ACGTTACAGAGCGCTCAATGGACGTTTCGATTGAAGTAGATCGAGCCCCAGATAACGATCGCCCAGGTTGCGAACAGCACCCCGATCCCGAGGATGACTTCCATGTCGTTTCTCCCTCCTTACAGGCACGTTCCTCCAAGACTTTTATTTTTTTTTGTTCGATCGTTCCGTCGGCGCGAATGGGACATGCGTGTCCCACTCGCCGACGTACCGTTGATGCTCAAATATAGCAGTCTTTGGGGTTGAAATCTCGTGCGCGCCGACTGCGGGCGGAGCTCGCTTCAGGCCTCAAAAAGAAGGGGATGCGATCGGTACGGCAAGGCCGCCCCGATATTGGAGCGGCCGTTTCTTAGAACAGGCTTGCGGCAATCAGTCCGCGTAAGCCTGTTGCTTCGGATTGACCGTGTCCTCGATGATTTTCGTCCGGGCCGGCAACTGAAGAACCGTCGCGTGCTGTCCTTCGCACAGGAACGTCAGCATGACGATCCGGCCGTCGGGAAATTCGAGCGCGTCGTGATGGACGGACGGTCTGTCAGTATTGATCTGCCGGAAGATCGCGGTGCGGTGATTGAAAACCTTATCGCGCCAGGGCAGCAATCCGGTAGAGATGCAACGGACATTGTCCGCGAACGACAGCTCGGTGCCGGGCAGAACGCACACCGCCGTGCCGGCGTCACGGCAATCGCTGAAGCCGCGCGATCCGGTCCCGAAATTGCGGGAAATGAGTTGGTCGCCGACCTTGGCCGGGCGCGAACTGACACTCTCAAGGCTGTAGTCACACATTAGCGGCTCTTCTCTCTGATCCCGCCCTTCGGGCAACCAGCGTGAACCCATTTTGTTTCGCAGCGCCTGCAAAATTCGCTCGCATTCTCGATAATGCCGCCGAGAGGACGCGGCGCGTGGAACGGAGCCGATGCCTGCTTTCGCATCACCACATCTGGCTTCGTCTAAAAAAGCAGCCGCCGACCAAAATGCCGCGCCAGGAATCGATGGAGCCGGCGTCGGCTTGTTCGTACACTCGCCGTCAACCAACAGCGTCCCGCCTGCAGGGAGGTTTTGCCATGCTCCGGCTCGTCCGGTTCGCGGTCTTGGGTTTCATCGTCCTCGTCGCCGCGCCGGCGTTCGCGCAGACTTACCCGGATCGGCCGCTGAGGCTGCTGGTCGCGTTTCCGCCGGGAGGCGCCGCCGACCTGGTCGCACGCCTCGTCGGCCAGTCGCTGTCGGCCCGGCTCGGCCAGCCGGTGGTGGTGGAGAACCGCCCCGGGTCGAACGGCAATTTCGCCGGCGAACTCACCGCGCATGCGGCGGCTGACGGATATACGCTGCTGGTCGGATCGAGTTCATTTTTCAGCGTCAACCCGCACCTTTACGCCAACATGTCGATCGATCCGTTCAAGGATCTGATGCCGATCGCAACGCTTGTTTCCAACGCGCTGCTGTTGACGGAAAATCCGGCCGCCGAGCCCAAGACGTTTCCCGACTTCATCGCCTATGCGCGCCGCGCCAAGCCGCCGCTGCTCTACGCGTCGATCGGTAATGGCAGCGAGCATCATCTGGCGATGGAATTGTTGAAGCAGCAAGCCGGCATCGAAATGACGCATGTGCCCTATCGCGGCGGCGGCCCGGCGGCGATCGGGGTGATGGGCGGTGAAGTGACCGCCATGTTCGGCGGCGGGTCGGTCGCGACGCTGGTCAAGTCGGGCAAGCTGCGCGCGCTCGCCATCAGCGGCCGCAAGCGATCGGCGGAATTTCCCGACCTGCCGTCGATCTCCGAATTCTATCCGAACTACGAGGTCACGCTCTGGCAGGGCCTGTTCGGCCCGGTCGGATTGCCGCCGCCGGTCGTGGCGCGGCTGCGTGCGGAGACGAACAAGGTGCTGGCCGAACCCGGCATCGCGCAGAAGCTTGCGGCTGCCGGAGCCGGCGAGCCCTATGTCACGACCCCCGAGGAGATGACGGCGCGGCTTCACGCCGACTACGATCGCTACGGCAAGGTCATTCAGGCAAGCGGGCTTCGCGTCGAGTGACGGGGCGGTCCGACGCTATCGGATATCCTGCACGCTCTTGCGCCACGGCGCGAGGAGCCGCTCCACCCATTTCAAGCCTTCGACCATGGCGACGCCGATGGTCGAGAACATCAGCACGCCGAACAGCACCGTCGGCGTATCGAAACTCTGCCCGGCGGTGCCGATCAGCCAACCGAGGCCCGCGGTCGAACCGAACAGTTCGCTGACCACGACGCCGGTCAACGCGCGGCCGATACCGAGCCGCAAGCCGACGATGACGAAAGGCAGTGCCGCCGGAAACAGGATTTTGGTGAAAATCTGCGCCCGCGTGCAATTGAACGCCGCGCCCACCTCGAGAAGATCGGCATTGGCCGAGCGCACGCCGACAAACGCATTGAGCAGGATCGGAAAGATCGCGACCGTGAAGATGATCGCGACCTTGGACGAGATGCCGACCCCGAACACGAGAATGAAAAATGGGATGAGCGCGACCAGCGGGCTCGAGTAGAAGAACGACACCCACGGATCGAGCACGTCATGGGCGAAGCGGTTGGTCGCCATCAGGAAGCCCAGCGCGACGCCGACCAGCGTGGCGAGCCCGAAGCCGATCAGGAACTCAATGGAGCTGACCGCGAGGTGCCGCTGTAACTCGCCGCTGATCAACAAGCCCCATCCTGCCATGACCACCTTCGAGAACGGGGCAAACAGGATCGGATTGGTGACGACATAGCGCCCGACGAACTCCCAGATCAGGAGGCCGCCGATCACGGAGAAGACGGCACGGCGGCGCGAGCGGCGGGCGATGCGCGCCGGCGGCTCGGGCATGCCCGCCGGAATGGGCGGGACGATCCGGGATAGGGCCGCTGGAGTATCGTCATGCGCGGGTCGGGTGAGCACGTTCATGAAGAAAATGCGGTCGCAGCCGTTTACTTGCCAAGTTATTTGCCAACCGCGCGTTTCAAATAAGTCGGATCAATATAGCGTTCGGGTTTTTCCTTGCTGCCGCGCAGGTCGAGCCATGGCTGAAGCAGCTTGTCGGTCAGCTCCAGGTTGGGCGACATGATGTGGTCCTTGCCATAGAACGAATCGTAGCTCTTGGCGATGTCCTCCGGCGGGCTCTTGGTGTATTTCACCAAAATCTCGACGGCCTTCTGCTTGTTGGCTGGATCGTAGAGGAATTTCGACGCCTTTGCCGCGGCGCGCAGGAAACCGGCAAGCGCATCGGCGTTCGCGTTCGCCCACTTGTCGTCGACAACGAAGATGACGCCGACACCTTCGAACGCATCGAAGGCGTTCCCCATCCGCTTCATGCCGTCGCCTTCGGCTTTATAGTCG
>DATJYT010000224.1:0-3590 GCA_035499475.1 Xanthobacteraceae bacterium
CGGCGACGAGGCGCGCGTAGAGATCATAGCCCCCGCCGGGGCCGTAACCGATGAGCATGCGCAGTGTGGCGCCGCGATAGAAGTCGGCGATGGGATCGGCATCGGCCCGCGGCGAGGCCGAAACGACGAGCGCCAGAACGATCAGAGCTGTCCTGAACATGCCTTCCTCCCGGTCCTTCGGCGCATTAGTTGCTTGCGCAGGCACGACAAACCGTCGGCGCCGAGCCCGCTCAACCGCGCCCTGCCCGAGGCGATCGGCGCCGGTACGCCAGTCACCTCCGCAGTCTTCTGAAAGCCGCGTACCTGACGTTACGCCGTCGTCGGCCTTAGCCGGCCGACGCCTGAAGCTTCTGGCACTCGGCCTTGAAGACGTTATCGAGACACCACTCGGCCAGTTCGATGCCGGTCGGGAACCACAAATTCCCGGCTTTCTTCATGTGCTGGATGATGCCGCGCAACGCCAGCGTGCGGCCGGGACGACCGATGATGTAAGGGTGCATCGTAAACGGAATATAGCCCGGCCTAGTCGCCGTCTCCGCGTACAGCTCGTCGAAATAGGCCTTCCACGTCTCTAGTCCGTGGAACGGGTTGCCATATTCGCCATGACGATGGCCGAACAGCGTCCCGTCGCCGAACGGCTGCCGCGGTAGCTCAACCAGTAGCTTGCCGTTCTTCTCCCACAGGAACGGCAACTCCTCATGGAAGCAGTTGGTGTTGAAGACGAAGCCGTGCTCGATCAGAAGTTCGATCGTGTTCGTGCTTTGCGTGCAGGAGCGCCAACCGTAAGGACGCCGCCCGGTCCGCTTCTCGATCATCGCGATCGTCTTCTTCATCACTTCGGTTTCTTGATCTCGCGGCAGATAGCGCGCGATCTCGTGATTGAAGCCGTGGCCTTCCACCACGTGGCCGTGGTCGAGGATCGCCTGGACCGCTTCAGGAAAGCGCTCCGCAATCGCGCCGCAGGTCAGGAACGTCGCCTTGATGTTCTCTTCCTTCAAAACCCGGAGCAGCCGATAAATCGCGTGATGGGGACCGTATTCGCCTTGGCTCCACATTTCGTAGTTCAGGATGCCGTTCTTGTCCGGCTTGACGTCCTCCCCGCCTTGGAAGTCGAAGGTCAAAAACACCGCGGCCCGCTCGCCGCGGGGCCAACGGACAAGATGGTCGTAGTGGTATTCCTTGAGCATGGTCGATCCCTTATGAGCCCGGAACAGGGCTGTGCCAGCAGGTGGGTCCATTCTAGCGGCTGCCCAACCCAGTCGGTAGCTCCGTTCGCGGAACAACTGTTGTTCTTGAAACAGCCCTCCGGGGGACACAAGCGGCCGCCACCGCACCCCCTCTCACCGGTCGGGAATGGTCCATCGGGTCGCTTGACGAGGCTACCCCGTTGAACCTCAATCCCAAGCTACCGAGGACCGGTCCGAGAGATAGAGATGTCGTTCACAGCAGCGCTCAGGGACCTGAATAAGCTCAACACGTTCGTCCGGGTCGCACAGCGCCGCAGCTTCACTAAAGCGGCCGCCGAACTGCGCACCACCCCGTCGGTCGTCAGCAAACGGATGAAGGAGCTTGAGGAGTCTCTGGGCTTCAGTCTCGTCAACCGCTCGACGCACGGCGTCGTGCTGACGGACGCAGGCGAAGGGCTGTTCCAGGAATGCATCGAGATGCTCGCCAAGCTGGACGACTACGTCACCGACAGGAGAAACATCGAGACCGGGCCGTTCGGCACATTGCGCGTTCAAGCAGCGGGCGACTATGCCCGATTTGTGCTGGCGCCACTGACGGTCAAGTTCGCCAAAGATCGCCCGGGCCTGCGCATTCACCTTTCCGTAGCCGCGGACACTGCGATTTCGACGGAGGATGGATACGACGTCATCGTCGGCAGCCAAAAGCCGTCGCTCCCAGGGATTGTCGGCCGCGATCTCGGCGCCGTGCGGCACGTGATCTGCGCGTCGCCCGCCTATTTTCGGAAGTTCGGCCGGCCGAAGGCGCCGCAAGAACTTCGTCAGCACAACTGCCTCGCCGATCTTTATGCGGGACCGAGAAGCTGGCCGTTCCGAAACTCGCCCCGTCCGCTGCTGGTCGAGGTGAAGGGATCGCTGTCGTCGAACAGCAACGCCGTCCTCATCGAGATGGCGCTGCGCGGCTGCGGCATCATCAGGGCGCCGCTGCATGCCGTGACGACTGAAATCGCCGAAGGGAAACTCGATGTGATATTCAAAAATGCGGCGCTGTCGCCCGAACGCATGTGCGCCTATCACGCCAAGGCGAAACGTCTGCCGGCGAAGACCGCCGAGTTCATCGATTTTCTGGAAAAATCGCTTCGGGCTTCCCAGACAGACCGCCATTGAAGAATTTCAGGCTGCTTCCATGAACAACGCTGATCTGATCGTCGCCACGCTCAAGGCCGCCGGCGTCTCGCGCGGCTTCGGCATACCGAGCGGCAACGTGTTGCCGCTGATGGAGGCGATGCGCAAGGGCGGCGTCGATTTCGTCCTCACGGCGCACGAGGGTTCGGCCGGCTTCGCCGCCGACGTGACCGGGCGACTCACCGGCGCACCCGGACTCTGCATCGCCACGCTTGGGCCCGGCGCCACCAACCTGGCGACCGGAATCGGCGACGCTTGGCTCGACCGCTCGCCGCTGATCGCCATCACCTGCAATCTCAACACCGATCAGCTCGGCCGCCGCATCCAGATGTGGATCGATCACCACGCGCTGTTCAAGCCGATTACCAAAGCGACGCTGCCGCTGCGCAAGGGCGAGATCGGCGCCACGCTGGCTGAGGCGATCCGCCTGGCGCTCAGCGAACCGCAAGGCCCGGTGCATCTCGACCTGCCGGAAGACGTGGCGCTCGCGGCGACCAACGAGCCGATCCCTGCGCTGATCAAGGCGTCGCGAATGATGCGCGCCGACGACGCTGCGATCGACCGCGCCGCGGAACTAATCGCCGCCGCGCAACGGCCGATCGCCGTCATCGGCTCCTCCGCCATGCGCCTTGCCGATCCGCTGCTGCTGCAAAAAACCGTCGAGCGTCACAATCTGCCATTCGCCACGACAACCATGGCGAAGGGCCTGATCGACGAGGAACATCCCCTCTCGCTCGGCTGCATTGAGCGCGCCTGCCGACAGATGCAGCGCCGCATTCTGCGCTCGAGCGACCTTATCGTCGGTCTCGGCTACGACACCGTGGAGGTCGAGTACGAAGCCTGGATCGGCGAGGTGCCGTTGCTCCAGTTCGACATCGAGCCGGCCGACATCGCGCCGTCGGTCAAACTCGTTCATCAGGTCGTGGGCGATCTCGACTCGTCGCTCGATCGCCTTGCAGCACGCCCGGCCGCCCCGGCGCGATGGAGCGAAAATGCGATCGCCGCGCACCGTCGCGATTTTCAGGCGGCGCTGCGGCCGGCAAGCGGGACATTCACCGCGCACGCCGCGATCGACGCCGTGCGCCGCGCGCTGCCGCACGACGGCGTGCTCGCTTTCGACGTCGGCGCTCACACCCACCAGATTGCCAGCCAATGGATGGCGCATGCGCCGAAGACGTTCCTCATCACCAACGGCTGGTCGTCCATGGGTTTCGGCCTGCC
>DATJYT010000225.1:0-3837 GCA_035499475.1 Xanthobacteraceae bacterium
ACGGCGCGTTCTATGGCTGGCCCTGGTACTATATCGGCGCGCACGAGGATCCGCGTCACGCCGGCGAGCGGCCGGACCTGAAAGACAAGATCACCGTTCCGGACGTGCTGCTCCAGGCCCATTCGGCCTCGCTCGGCATCACGTTCTATACTGGGCAGCAATTCCCGCCGGAATATTCCGGCAACGTCTTCGCCGCCGAGCACGGCTCATGGAACCGCGCCAAGCGGACTGGATATAAGGTGGTCCGCGTCATCATGAAAAACGGCGTGCCGACCGGCGAATACGAGGATTTCGCCACCGGCTTCGTCATCAACGATTCGGAAGCGTGGGGCAGGCCGGTCGGCGTCGCCGTCGACAAGGACGGCGCCTTGCTTGTCTCCGAAGATGCCAGCGGCACGATTTGGCGCGTCACCTATACGGGCAAGGCGGCGCAGGCGCAGTGAAGGTATCCGGGGACGCCTCGGCGTTGACGTCCCCTATGCCGTCGGCGGCGCAATCTCGTCGAGACCTTTCTGTTTCGCTTCGGGGCCAAGCTGCGTCACCGACACCGCCGCGATGAACAGCAGGATCGCCAAAGAGACAAACACCGTAGTCAGGCCCCAGCCGTTCTGCACCCACAGGATCGTCGGCATGATGAACGCGGTCGCCAGTCGGCCGACCCCGGCGGCCCAGCCAAAGCCCGACGCGCGGGCGTTGGTCGGAAATACCTCGGACGCGAAGATCTGCATCGAATTGCCGGCAACCTGAACGAAGAAGAACATGATGAAACCGGCAACCATCAACTCGATCGGTGTGCCGGCATTGGCGAACACGATCGCCATCAAGCCGGCGGCAACGAAGGAGCAGACCGACGTGATCTTGCGCCCGAATTTGTCGAGCGCGTACATCATGAACAGGCTGGCGCAAGGCACGGCAAAATTCATGACCAGCGTATATTGCAGCGACTTCGTGATGGTGAAGCCCTTTGCATTCATGATCCCCGGCAGCCAAGCCGTCAGACCGATGGCGATGCCGAAGAACGCCGTGAAGCAAATCATGCCGGCAATGACGCGAACCGGGAACATTTTGAAAACGACGCTGAACGGATCGCTTTCGGTGTTGCTCGCGGCGTCGCTCGAGAGCGGTTCCTTCGGTGCGGCAATGCCGAGACGGCCGAGCACATCGAGCGCTTCCTTGCCTCTGCCATGCGTCGCCAGGTAGCGCGGCGATTCCGGCAGCGTGAAGCGGAATACCCAGACGATCAACGCGCCGACGCCGACGATCAGCCAGACCGCGCGCCAGACATTGTCCGGCGTCTCGATCATGCTGCCAAGGAGAAGCACGAGCGCGGTTCCGATCGGCCACACACAAGCGCCGCCGATGAAATGCACGATGGCCAGCACCCGTCCGCGAATGCGTTTCGGCGCATATTCCCCGGCATAGGCGAAGGCGAGCGGCTGCTCGGCGCCCAACCCAATTCCGGCGATGAAGCGGCAGACGACCAGCAAAGTCACGCTCGGGGCGAGCGCGCCCAGGACGGTGAAGGTGCCGAACAGCAGCAGATTGAATTGATAGATGAACCGCCGGCCGAAGCGATCGCTGAATTCGCCTTGCCCGGCGGTGCCGATGAACAGACCGAAGACGGTGGCGCTGCCGATCAGCGCGAACTGTGCCGGAGTGGCGAACGATTTGGTCAGGAACGGATTGAGCGAGCCCAGCACCGTGAAGTCGATGACATCGAAGAAATATCCCGCCGCGATGAGACCGATAATTCTTCGATGGAGGGGCGAGATTTTCGCCTCATCCAGAGCACTGCCGACGAACGCCTCGATTGTCTGCGCCATGCGCTTCCCCCAATTTTTCCCCGACGGCCGCTTATACGGCTCTGAAGATCACAGTTTGGTGGGACGCCTCCCCACTGTCAATGCGAGTTGACCCATGTGGCCGGAGCGCAGCCTTCAGGCGCCCTCAAACTGCAAAATGTTGAGGCCGGCGTTGGAATCGGTCAGATACATCACGCCTTGCGCATCAACGAAGCAATCGCATGACTGGATCACCTGCGGCCGGTTCGGCCGCGGATCGAACATGCGCTCCGGCGCCGGCGGCACGAAGAAGCCGACCTCGCGCGGCGAAAATGGATTAGCGATGTCGTAAGCGCGGACACCAGCGTTGTGCAGCGTCGCAAATATGTACTGCGAGCTCTGAAACGCGCCGGGCCGGTTTTCCCATAGGTTATGCGGGCCGAAATTTCCGCCTTTCTTGCAGTAATCCGTCTCGTCCGGGATCGGCATCGTCGCAATGCTCACTGGATTGGACGGCACCCGCACGTCAAAAATCCAGATGTAGCGCAGGCCGAGGCTGCAATCGGCGAAGTTTGCTTCGTCGGCGACGACGAGCAAATTGCGATCGGGCAGCGGCAATGGCGAATGAGTACCGCCGCCGAACGGCGGGTCCCAATTGCGGTGGCATACCATTTTGGGCTTGGCCGGCTCGCCAATGTCGATAACCGCAAGCCCGCCGTCACGCCAGGCGCTGTAAGCGAGACTGCCCGCCACCAGCGCGTGGTGAAGCGCGTATCGTCTGCCCTTCGGCCAGGTCGGCTTTTCACCGCCGGCCGTCCACATACCCGGCAGCCAGAACTTGCCGACCACTTCCGGCTGCTTCGGCTCCTTCATGTCCACGATCACCAGAATGTGGTCGGAAAATTCCGGCAGATGAACGGAAACATAGGCGTAACGCTCGCCGACATACCAGATGCGGTGCGGCCCCAAGCCACCGAGCGGCAGAAAAGCAATCTCGCGGGGTTCCTGCGGCCGCGACAAATCGTAGACGCGTAGCCCAGTCGTGAATTGCTGGCCTTGCAGCGCATCGCCTGACGATCCGGCGAAATAGGCTTTTTCGCTGACTTGCATGGTCCACACGCTGGGTCCGTTGACGGCCAACAACAAATCGCCGTGGGTCTGAAGATGGTGCGCACGCGTGTTCGGCGGGCAGCGCAGGAAATTGACCGGCTTCGGATTTTTTGCATCGCGCACGTCGATGACGGTGATGCCGTTGCTGAAGCCGTGGCCGATATAGGCAAAGCCGCGGTTGACCATCACCTGCACGCCGTCGCCGCGGCCGCCCTGATCGCTGTGGCTGATGAATTTGATGTTGCGCGACGCGACAGCATTCATGGGCGGACCCTCCCGGAGCAACGGCGCATTTGCACTTGCCGCATAACCTAGCCGTCACGCCCGCGCTTGTCGCGGGCATCCGCGCCTTTGCGGCGCACGAGCGAGCAGGCCGCGAATGGCCGCGACAAACCCAGCCCTGACGCGGTAAATTCGCGAGCGAAACCGAGGGAAGATAATGATGGCCGGCGCGGAAAAAAACTCACACGGCATGATCGCGGTCGACAAGATGGGTGGGAAGGTCCTGTTTCTCAATCCCGTCACCTACGAGACCGAGGTCGTCATCGACGGCTTTCCGCGCACCGTGCATGAGCTGTTGGTGGTCCCCGAAACCGGCCTCGCCTATGTGCCGATCTTCGGCGACGGCATACACGGCCGCAATCCCAACCCACAGCACCTGCTCTGCATCTTCGATCTCCACAAGCGCGCCCATGTCGGCACCATCGACCTGCGGCCCTATATCGCGCCCCACACGCTCAAGCTCGGGCCGGACGGTCTCATCTACATCACCTGCGAGAACAGCGCCGTGGTGGCAGTGATCGATCGCGAAACGCATAAGGTGGTGGAGGCGATCGATTCCGGCTCGACCAACGGCCATCGCCTCATCATCGCGCCGGACGGCCAGCGGCTTTACACCGAGAACGAAGAGGACGGCACGGTTTCGGTCATCGATCTGCCGAAACGC